>CALNCD010000042.1 GCA_937874965.1 uncultured Erysipelotrichaceae bacterium
GATGGCATGGTCTAAGCCATGTTGAATACCGGCAATCGGAATCAATGCCAGCAACATGACCGCAGATTGTGCCCATCCTTTACTTGTTACTTTAAGGTATCGTGAGCGAACCATGATAAGGGAAATACTCAGAATCAAGGTATGAATCATATAGCTTTGAAAAACGAGCACATGTGTCAACGGATAAGGTGAATCATTGAAGACAATCGCCAGAACACCGCCGATAACGCCTGCATAGTAAACAAACGATTTCAGACCTTCCTTTTTGCTCAGGTACATCCACGGCATCAGGAAAATCTGGAGGCCGCAAAGGTGAAACGGCAAGACAAAGGAAACATCGTAGTGCTGATGAACGATATACCAGATCTGCCTGAAAACTTCCAGTGAAACCATGAGCACTATCAGAAAACCAAGATACCGGTCCGTGGATTTGAAAACAGGCTGCAAGGCAACCAGACCGATGATCATCAAGGCGCACACCCCGACAATCACGAGATGTTGCCAAGAAAAAAACGGCAGCGTTAACGGTGTCATTATTGGAAAAACGACCAGCCACAGTAAATCAGGATCAAATCAATGAATGACGTGGTTATTTTGAATTGACTCAGAAGAGTATGGATACCGGTTGCGGGAATCAGATTGATACGTGTGAAAATGATCAGCAAGACAACCAAGGCAATCACCAGTTTCTTGACCCATGTTCTATGGTTGCGCTTATGCATAGACAAGGTCATGCCGAAACCGAAGAGAATTGCAACCCAGATAATTTCAATCAATGGCGTATAAATGCTGAATCCAGAAAGCAGATAGCCGGTTAACCAGTAGGCTAAAGCACTCCCGACAATCCAGAAAAACGGTATAACTAAACTCATAAAGACCTTTCCTTTCGTAAGTCATCCACAAAATGACTTAGCCGATGCATCCCCTCTTTTAATTCTTCAGGTGAACACACAAATGAAATACGAAAGAAACGATCATTGTGTGATGAGAAACAAGACCCTGGAATCAGCGCAACCTTATAGTCATGCAACGCCCTCAGGCAGAAATCCCAGGAAGACAATCCAAACTCGGAGACATCCGGATAAACATAGAACGCCCCATCCGGCTTATGAAACGGAAGTCCGATATCGGCAAGCATCAGCGCAATCGCATCAGCATTCCGCCGATAATCATCCACAAAAGAGGTGTTATCATAATTCAATGCTTCAAGGCCTGCATACTGGATGAATGTACTGACGCCGCTTTGCATCACCAACTGAACATTGCCGATGGCTTTCATCACCTTTTCAGGTGCAATCGCGTAGCCAAGGCGCCACCCGGTCATGCTGTAGCTCTTGGAGAAGCTCTGCAGGATAATCAGATGATCCCGGATTTCAGGATATTCCACTAAAGAAGCAATCGGGTGGAAAACAATCTGATCATAGATGTCATCGCAAATCAAGAAGATGCCGTATTCAAGGGCAATCTCAGCCAAAGCCTGCAACGATGCTGCAGTGAAGCTGATACCCGTTGGATTATTCGGCGAGGTCAGGATGATGGCTTTGGTCTTTGATGTCACCGAAGCGACGATTGTTTCTTTCACAATCTGAAAACCATCCTTACTCGTATCCACCCCCACATAGGTGCCATGAGCAATCGTCACCATGGGTTCATACAGGATAAAACACGGTTCCAGACCGATGACTTCATCACCAGGTTCCACCAAAGCCAGCAGCGTGTCTGCCAAAGATTGAGACGCACCGGTTGTTATCACAATTTCCTGTTCAGAATAGGACACCCCGTAGCGTTCTTGATAACGCTTGAGAATGGCCTGCTTGAGTTCAGGCAAACCCAAAGGCAAGGGATACTTGGTTCTGTTTTCATTCAATGCTTCCAAAGCAGCTTGCTTGATCGAGTCCGGTGTATTCTGAAAGGGTTCCCCATAGGTGAAATTAATAATGCCCTCCACCGAGCGAACTTCTTTCATAAAGGCCATAAAGCGAATATCGAAATCGGCCAAGTCAGTACGAATATGTTTCATGCGAAAACCCCCTTGTTCGTATTATACGTGAATTCATAGGAATTGAAAAGCAATCCAAAGAACTAGACTGCTTCTTTTTTCGGACGTTTCAAGTATTCACGGAAAGAGTAGAGGCAGCCGCAATATTCCTGAGTATACAAGTCGTACTGAGCACAGAGCTCACGGCTGCGATCAATACCGCCTTTCTTCTTGAAATCGGAATACAGGTACGTCAATGAAGGGTAATGACCCATCAGTTTTTCAGCAAGTTCATTGATCTGAATCGAATTCTTGCACCTTGAAATTGTCATGACAGTGGTTACATAGTCAAACTGGTGATTCACCGCATAATCAAGCGTCTCTTTCAAGCGCATTGCCAAGCACATCTGACAACGCAGCCCCCCTTCACGATCCTCACTGCGCTTTCCTAGACGCTGCGTGTATTCGTCAAAATGAAGCTCAGGAACAATCACCTGGATCGTTTCATGATGAAGATCATTATATATCGACACAAACCGCCTGAGTTCTGAGAGCCGCAATTCAAATTCGTCTACAGGATAAATATTGTGATTGTTATAGAAGATGGTCACATCAAAAACATCCATCAGCATTTCCAGGACCGCACTGTTGCACGGTGCGCAGCAGGAATGCAGTAGAAGGCTGGGCTTATGATCCAGCAATCGGGCTTCTTCAATCATGGATTGACCCCGCTGATAATTGTACAGTTTTGCCTGATTTGAGCGTCCCATGCTAATCGTTGTACCTTTTTAAGAACATGCTGTCCCCAAACGAAAAGAACCGGTATTCTTCTTCAATCGCATGCGTATAGAGCTCCAGGATCCACTCCCGTTGCGCAAAAGCGCTGATCAGCATCATTAATGTTGACTTGGGCAGATGAAAATTTGTAATCAACCCATCTACTGCCTTGAACTCAAAACCCGGGTAAATAAAAATTGAAGTGACACCATGATAAGCCTGAAAAGCATCAAACATCTGCAGCTGAGATTCCAGAACCCGGATTGAAGTGGTTCCTACAGCAATGATGTGCTTTCCCGTTTGCTTCGCACGATTAAGCGCATGTGCACTCTCCTCGCTCATCCAGTATTCTTCCTCATGCATGACATGTTCTTTGGGATTCTCCACAGAAACGGGGCGGAACGTTCCTAATCCCACATGGAGGGTGACTTCGATAATCGCCACGCCTTTCGCCTTGAGCTGTTCCAGAAGAGCCGGCGTAAAATGCAATCCTGCCGTCGGCGCCGCGGCGCTTCCATCATGCTTTGCATAAACGGTTTGATACCGCTCAGGATCATCCAGTTTCTCCCGGATATAAGGCGGAAGAGGCGTTTCTCCCAAACGCTCAAGCACTTCCAGGAATAGACCGTCATACATCATTTCAAATGTACGCAAGCCATTCTCGCCGACAGCACAGCACTCCGCAACCAGTTCACCTTCACCGAACGTAATCCGGGTTCCGAGCTTGACCACTTTCGCATTGCCTACCAGGCATTCTACTGCATGTGGATCCTCACTCTTCAGGATGAGCAATTCAACATGCGCATTCGTTTCTTCCTTAACACCGAAAAGACGGGCAGGAATGACACGGGTATTGTTGATAACCAAAACATCCTGATCATCAAGCTCTTCGACAATATCATAGAAATGACGATCCTGATACTGATGAGTTATGCAATCCGCAACCAGTAAACGGGAGTCCGAGCGTTTCTGCAAGGGATGCTGGGCAATCAGAGACTCAGGCAAATCAAAATCATAATCCGATGTTTTCATTTAGAACCCCTTATGATCAATGTGATCGATCCCGAATTTCTCAAAGTAACGCCGCTTGCACGCCTGGAATGTATCTGTCTCAATCGACGAGCGGATATCTTCCATCATCTTCAAAAGAAACCGCAGATTATGGATTGACAGCAATCGCATTCCTAAGCCCTCGTTGCATCGCATCAGATGACGAAGATAGGCCTTTGTATACTTCTGACAGCACTCGCAATCGCAAGCATCATCCAAAGGAGTAAAGTCCATTTCATAATCTGATTTCTTAATATTGATGCGCCCTGTTGATGTCATGGCCGCACCATGACGTGCTATCCGTGTAGGAAGAACACAGTCAAACATGTCCACTCCCCGTTCAACCCCCGCAAAGATCGCATCGACGCTGCCGACCCCCATTAGATACCGCGGTTTGGATTTTGGTAAATGAACGATGCTCAGATCAATCATCTGATACATGGTTGCCTTGTCTTCACCGACACTGGTTCCGCCGATGGAATATCCAGGGAAATCCATCTCAGCCAGAGTTCTGGCACTCAATTCACGCAAATCTGCATATTCACCACCTTGGACGATACCGAACAAGGCTTGATCATCTGGACGCTGATGGGCTTGCTTTCCGCGCTTTGCCCAGCGCAATGTCCGCTCAACACTGGCCTTCATATACGTATGAGTGCTTGGATAAGCAGGGCATTCATCAAAGCTCATGATAATATCTGCCCCCAAATCATTTTGAATCTGGATCGATTGCTCGGGACTCAGAAATAAAGGGGACCCATTGAGATGATGTCTGAAGTGGACCCCTTCTTCCTCAATCTTTCGCATCTTCGAAAGAGAAAAAACCTGAAAACCCCCGCTGTCTGTTAACATCGGACGTTCATAATTCATGAAGGTATGCAGACCGCCTGCTGCCTTAATGACCTGATTCCCTGGCCTTAACCAGCAATGATACGTATTGCTGAGGATCATTTGCGATCCGATTGAATAGAGTTCTTCGGGCGAAACAAATTTCACACTGGCCAATGTTCCTACCGGCATAAACATCGGAGTCTCACAGATTCCATGCTTTGTCGTTAACGATGCCCGACGGGCATTGCATTCACTTGATTGTGCCTTGATTTCAAAGGTTAGCGCTTTATTTTCCATACACTGATTTTACCATATTCTCCTTGTCTGCGAAACAAAAAGGGGAATCCCCTTTTTACTGATCCTGCTGCGATGTAAGAATCCGTGGACCCTCTTTTGTGATGGCCAGCGTATGTTCATACTGACAGCTCAATCCCTGACGAAGCGTTCGCGATGTCCATCCGTTACCATCCACAGTGCAAAACGGTGTATCCGTATTGAGAATCGGTTCAACCGTGATAACCATGCCTTCCTTTAAACGGGTTCCCTTCCCTTTCTGACCAGTGAAAGGAACCGTTGGGTCTTCATGGATGGTGGGACCTACTCCATGACCGGCATACATATCACACATTGAATAGCCATAAGGCTTGATAAACTCATTCATCGCATAACCGATATCACCGATCGTATTGCCGATCCGGCACTGTTCAATCCCGATATACATGGCCTGGCGCGTAATTGCCATCAGCTGAGTCACTTCATCACTGCCCGTACCGCCGACAACATAGCTCCAGCAAGAATCCGAGAGAAATCCATTCAGACCGACACACATATCCACTTTGATTAAATCATTGCTCTTCAGCACTTTATGCGTCGGTATCCCATGACACACCTCATCATTGACCGAACAGCATGTAGCATACTTGTAGCCTTCAAATCCCTTCTGGGCGGCAACACCGCCATGAGACACAATATAATCATCGACGAACCGATCGATATCCAACGTTGATATACCAGGTTTGATGTAGTCACGCAAATGGATATGAACATCCGCAAGCAGTGCTCCTGATTTAGCCATTCCTTCAATTTCACGAGGTGATTTGAGCGTTATCATAACATTCTCCTATTTTGACCGTGAAGCCAGTTTACGATCATATGGGGTCAAGTACCGTTTTCTCAGACGAATCGTATCAGGCGTGACTTCAACCAACTCATCGTCACGAATGAATTCCACTGCATATTCAAGGGTTAGCTGACGCGGCGTTACCAGCTTCATTGCCTCATCATTTCCGCTTGATCGTACAGCAGTCGCTTTCTTATTCTTCGTCGGATTGACTTCCATGTCGATATCACGGCTGCTTACACCGACGATCATCCCTTCATAGACTTCTGTCTGTGCACCGATAAAGAAAGAACCGCGTTCTTGCAAATTAAAGATTGAGTAAGTCATTGCTACTCCGGTTTCAGTCGAGATCATAGCACCATTGGATCGTTGGGCAATTTCGCCCACCCAAGGTTCAAAATCCTTGAACTGACGAACCAGGGTTCCTTCGCCATGGGTATCATTGATGAACTCATTCCTGAAACCGATCAACGCCCGCGTGGTCACCGACCACTTCTGAACGATATGGCCATTCTTTTCATCCATATCTATCATTTGGCCCTTACGCAGATTCAGCTTGTTAATAACTGTTCCCGAATACTCTTCCGGTACGCTGATGATGACCTCTTCATAGGGCTCGCACTTCACACCGTCAATTTCCTTCACGATAACCTCAGGTTTGGATATGGCTAATTCATAGCCTTCACGACGCATATTCTCAATCAGGATGGTCAGATGCAGCTCTCCCCGACCGGAAACCTTAAACGCATCAGTCGTGTCTGTTGCTTCCACTTTCAAGCCAACGTTCACTTCCAGTTCCTTCTCCAGACGTTCCTTAATGTTTCGGGAGGTCACGTACTTGCCGCTTCGGCCTGCAAACGGTGAAGAATTCACCAGGAAATTCATCGATAAGGTAGGTTCTTCAATCGAAATCATAGGAAGAGGATTAATTGCATCCACACTGCATAGCGTCTCACCGATGGATATATCGCTGAAGCCAGCAATCAAGACAATATCCCCGCTGCGTGCTTCGTCCACGCCAACCCGTTTCAGGCCATTATAGACAAATAGTTTTGAAGGGGATTGCTTCGCAATAAGCCCATCAGGGTTGCATAACGCCACTTGCTTATTGACGTGGATAACACCTGAATAGATGCGGCCGATTCCGATACGGCCGATATATTCATCATATGCCAATGAACTGACCTGCATCTGCAAAGGTTCATTGTCAAGATCCGGATACGCTGGAACATGTTCCAGAATCGTTTCAAACAAGGGTTCTATGGAAGTGCCCTGATCTTCAAGTTCCTTCTGAACAATCCCTTCTTTTGCAATGCCATAGAGAATCGGGAAATCCAATTGCTCGTCTGTTGCTCCAAGTTCAATGAACAAGTCATAAACCATGTTCACGACTTCATGGGCCCTGGCATCCTTCTTATCAATTTTATTGATGAGAAGAATCGGACGCAGACCGATCTCCAAGGACTTTTCCAGAACAAAACGCGTCTGCGGCATTGGTCCTTCACTGCTATCAACCAAGAGGATAACCGTATCTACGGTCTTAATGATCCGTTCCACTTCACTGGAAAAATCAGCATGACCTGGTGTATCGACAATATTAATCTTGTAATCTTTATACATGACCGAACAGTTCTTGGCATAAATAGTGATGCCTCTTTCCCGTTCCAAATCATTGGAATCCATTACTTGATGGACAACTTGCTCATTATCTCTGAACACCCCAGACTGCTTAAGAAATGCATCAACTAATGTACTCTTTCCGGCATCAACATGGGCGATTACAGCTATATTTATAATCTTCTGCTTCATACTTTTATCCTCAATTCCATGTTGTATTATAGCACTATTCTTGGCAGATTCAAAATAAACCTCTCCGAAAACAAAAAAGGCGCACTCAACGCCTCTTCTATAACTCCGAATGGTCCAATGTTTCCTTTAGAATAGCAGCGGAAGCCTGCAAGGCCTTACGCTCATCACTGGCGATAGGAATATCAATGACATTGATTATTCCCTGACGTCCGACCACCGTAGGTACCGATGTATAAACACCATCGACACCGTATTCTCCCTGCAGGAGCGAAGAAACGGTCAGGATTGATTTTTCATCCCGTAAGATCACCTGAACGATATGGGCAATCGCAAGCGCAACTGCATAATTCGTATGGCCTTTGCGATTGATGATTTCATACGCCGCTCCCTTGACATCTTCAGTGATCTTGAGTTTTTGCTTGTCTGTAAATTCAATGCCCAGACTTTGCGCATACTGCTCAATCGTTAGACCAGAAATCGTCGTTAATGACCATGTCGCAATTTCAGAATCACCATGCTCACCGATGATACTTGCATGAATATTACGCCCATCGATATTGAAAATATTTGACAGCATGGACTTGAAACGGGCCGTATCGAGTACCGTTCCTGATCCGAAGACACGATTGGCAGGGAACCCGGAAAGCTTATAGGTAATCTCAGCAAGAATATCCACTGGATTAGAAACAACCAGAAGAATTGAATTCGGTGAATATTTAACGATTTCCGGGACAATACTCTTAAAAACCTGAATATTCCGATTGACCAAATCCAGCCGTGTTTCATTGGGTTTCTGTGCAACCCCGGCGGTTATAATAACAATATCACTGTCCGCAGTATCTGCGTAATCCCCGGCAATGACATCGACAGGCGCCACAAAGACTTCCCCTTGAGAAAGATCCATGGCCTCCCCGATGGCTTTATCTTTGTTTAAGTCAACAATGACGATGGATGACGCAAGGTTATGATTCATTAAAGCAAAAGCTGTCGTTGAACCGACAAAACCGGCACCGATGATTGAAATCTTATTTGGTTTCATAATACTCCTCCTGAATCTACTATACACATATCGGTGCATAAGTGCACTTGATGTAATTCAGTCCAGTGTTTTTCTAAAGATTTTCTTGGAAAGAACAAAAGAGTTTTCCTGATTATACGCCGTATTCAGTACATCATAATAAGTCCCTGGAACAATTATTCCATTTATGTTGAAGAGATTGATTCCCGTCTTCTGAAACAAGGTTTCAACCAAGAGGACACAGTTGGTGGTCAAGACAAAATAGGTCTTGAAATATCCTTCCGTGAACTTGTAGTACGTTGCTTCAACATTGGCAGCATGCATTCTTGTCAAGTAATGGCGGCAGTCACTGTCGCGTTTGTAAGGGAAATCAAACACAACCGTCTTTGCCATCAGGTCAGCCAGTCCCTGCTTGAATAAGCGGATCTGATCACTGTTGAGCTCACATTCGAATTGAACCATGACTTTATCCCGCTGGTTGATTTCAAAGTCAATGAATTCACTTTGGTTTGCGACAATCAAAACCCCATCTCCATACAGCATTTGACTCATACGATTAAAGGGATCATGACACCCGTAGGAATAAATCTTTCCTTCATAAGCGATGTCCACATGTCCGAATTGCTCATGTCCTTTGACTTTCATATAGAAATTAACGAATACCTTGTTGGTATCATCGGCCACTTCATCTGGTTTCGATAGGATGCTCTGATCATTCTTCACCAATTCATTGGCAGTTCGAACCACTTGGGAAGGCAAGAAGGCAGCAATGAAAATCGGGAGCGGAAAACGGATGGACTGTTTGATTTTATTGTTGGAAAGCAGGTTAATTGCACTGAAAAGCTGAAAACAAGCAAAGATAATCATGTAGTAGCCAATCAGATTATTCACCAGATACGTTGTCTTCGTCCAATTCGACAACAGGATAACGCCGAAAATCAGAGAGAATAAGCCATCAAGAAACAGATATACCCTGATACTGAGGCGATCACGATAGGCAATCACAAAGGCAAAAAAGCGGCAGCAGGAATTAAAGACGATCCAGACTCCGAACACGAGTGTCATAATCTGTTTGAACCACAGCCCATGAAGTAAAAGAATAACCACCAATGCCAGTTCCCCAAGAACAAACAGCAGGCCAAACCAATCAAAACGAGTCCGTTTACTAGTGAAGAAAGCAAAAGTTCGAGTCACAAGATCTGTTCCCAGTAAAATAATAGCAACCAGATAAAAAAAATCCCAGAAAATTCCCAACGTCAGCGTTACTATTC
The DNA here is from genome assembly GCA_937874965.1 of uncultured Erysipelotrichaceae bacterium. GTDB lineage: Bacteria > Bacillota_I > Bacilli_A > Erysipelotrichales > Erysipelotrichaceae > CALNCD01. The sequence continues at coordinate 9,855 of CALNCD010000042.1, forward strand.
CTAACGCAATAATAATCAACGAAGAGACAACTTGAATTAATGGAGACAGATTCTGCTTTTTAAAAAATGTTTTAGGATTCATAACTCACTCCCCTACTATCATACACAAATAGTCGTGCGACTACAATCTTCACCCGAGTTTATGCTATAATTTCTACCATGAACACACCCTTTACTCAACCGCTTTTACAGTGGTATCACACGCACAAGCGCGATCTTGTCTTCCGACAGAGCACAGATCCTTACATCATCTGGATTTCAGAGATTATGGCCCAGCAAACCCAGATTGCAACGATGATTCCGTATTTTGAACGTTGGATTCAGCGGTTCCCAAACCTGCGCTCCTTGGCAGAAGCTGATGAAGCAGCAGTCTTAAAACTATGGGAAGGACTTGGGTATTACAGCCGCGCCCGGAATCTGCATAAAGGCGCCCAGATGATCATGGAGAAGTTCAACGGCGTATTTCCTCAGGATATAGACTCCATTCTGAGTATTCCAGGCATCGGCGACTACACCGCAAATGCAATCCTTTCCATTGCCTTTCATCAGCCAGCCATCGCGATTGATGGCAATGTCATCCGTGTGATGAGCCGTTATGAAGGAAGCTTGCTGGATTATTATAAAGAAAAGAACAAAAATGCGCTTAAAGCTGACTTGCTTTCCAAACTCGGCGATGATGATCCAAATTCCTTTACTCAGGCACTTATGGAACTTGGTGCCTTGATTTGCACCCCAAAAAAAGCCGCATGTGAACAGTGTCCGCTTCGCGAAAGCTGCAAGGCATTCACCACGAATACAGTTTACGACTACCCTCTTAAAAAGGTAAGGAAACCTAATCCGGTTGAATCCTATGATGTTTTTATTGTTGTCAAGAAGGATCATCTTCTACTAGCTGAGCGAGGTGATGACACCCTCATGAAGGGACTGAAACGATTGCCGCAGCTTCCTCATTCCGCTTCTTTGCATCCTGAGAAGTTCACCTTCCTCTTTCAGGAGAAGCATATTTACTCACATCGAACCTGGATTATGAATGTCTATCAGACCAACGAAATAGACCAACGAAAAGAGTGGACTTTTTATCCACTCTCTGCACTTTCATCACTGGCACTCATTGGTGCACATCGTAAACTCCTAATCCGTCTTGGGCTTCTTGATGCTGAGCAAGGCATTGAATAGAATACCGAAGACTGCAGCGGTTGCGATGGCAGGAAGTTGAACGCCGTTAATTCCGGTCGGGATCATACCATTGGCAAATCCAAAGGAACCGCCGATTCCGATAATAAGGATGACTGCGATAACGGCCAGATTCCGCGGTTCAAAGAGATCGACTTCTTTATTGATCATGATCGCAATCCCCTGTGCCCCGATTACACCGAACAAATAGATACAAGCCCCGTTGATTACCGGCAATGGAATCGATGTCACAATATTCGTCAATGGTGTGAAAAAGGAAATTCCCATTGTTATAACAGCGGCACCAGCTAGAACATAGACAGAAAAATTACGCGTAATTGCCATCGTCGAGATATTTTCGCCATAATTGGTCCCTGCCGGACCACCGAACATTGAACTGATGATGTCCCCTAAGCCATCACCGATCAGGTTTAAACCAAGTTTGTCCGCAATCTTATAGCGTTTTGGGGATTGCTTCTTTTCAGCCAAATCATTAACATAGATATCCAATTGATAGAGATGTGCGGTCGATTCAGGAATGGTTGCGATGGCAATCGGCATAATAGCCGCCACGGCAGACCAATCCACACGAGGCAAGGTGAAGTGAGGCAACGAAATTAAATTTGCATCAAAAATACTCTTGAAATCAATAAAACCGAATGGAATGCTGACCAGGTAGCCAACAATGATTCCCAGCAGAATCGGAAGCTGCCCAAGCACTCCTTTTTTAATATATACTGAAAATAATACCGTCGATGTCAAAGTCACCAAGGCAACAATCCAGGCCTTCGGATCAATCAACCCTGTAAGTTCATTCGTACCTGCACTTGTCAATGCAGTTCCAGCAAGGGATAGGCCAATCACCATCGCAACACTCCCCGTAACCGTTGCCGGCAATACCTTCTCAATTGTCGCATGGCCGAAACGATTGACAATCAAACCCGCAACAATCGAAACCAGACCAGACATGATGATTCCAAACTGAGCCGCGGAGATTGCAGCATCACTGGCAATCCCATTAACCATCGTACCGGACGTGATTCCGGTAATTGCTGCGATGTACGAAAAACTTGACCCATAATACAGCGGAATCTTGCCGCGGGTGACCAGGATAAACCCAAGGGTTGCTAGACCGCTTGCGAAAATTGTCGTTGAAACGTGGAATCCAGTCAGAACAGCAACTGTGACCGTTGCAGGAAACATCACCAGAATCTGCTGCAGGGCGAATGCAATCAGACGTCCTGTGGTTGGGCGTTCATCCGGAAGATATCCGGTAATGACCGACTTCAATTGACTCATACTCTTTCCTCCTTGTGGCTGGTCCGAATAAATAAAAGGATTGTAAAATATACAATCCTCCTGATGCGTATTGACACCTTTTTAATCTCACAGGATTAACTTAAAGGACCATAACCTAATAGAAGTATACCAAAACGACTCCAAATTGCAAGCGAAATCGCTAGTTGGCCTGCGGATTTCGATAGCTGTCGATAATTGAACGGATTGCTGCCGCATTGGAGTGAATCTCCTGTGAGCTTCCCTTCGTCAGCAAGCCGCCGAAACCGACACACAAAACCCCTTTTTCAAGCCAGGTCTGAAGATTAGCAAGTGTAGCTCCTCCAGACGCAAGAAGGGGCATCTGCGGAATCGGGGTTAAGAAGACATTGGCTAAATCCGGCCCGTAAAAATTTGAAATCGGGAATGCCTTAATGAAAGATGCACCCATTTCCAAGGCCGTCATGGCTTCTGTAATCGACGTGCATCCCGGAGCATAAGGAATCAGATAACGATTGCAGCATTCCGCAACCGCCTGCTTGTAATTCGGGGCGATTATGAACTCTGCACCGGCCAGAATGGCCAGACGAGCCGTTTCGCTATCCAGAACAGTTCCAGCACCAACCAAAAGCCGGTCCTGAAATTCCTCTTTGAGATAACGGATAATTTCCCCTGCGTTCGGCAGAGTATAACTTATTTCCAAAACATCAATACCGCCATCCAGACAGCCTTTTGCAATTTCATAGGCTCGTTCCTGGGTCATGACGCGGACAATTGCCATAGCACCACATCGTTCGATACGGTTGCAGATATCAGCTTTAAACATGATTTTCCTCTTTCCTAGTATGTGCTTCAATATAATCAAATACTTCTTCAGGTGTCGTTGCGTGCAATAGAAACGGCAAGAAGTCCTGACGATTCAATAAATCAAGCAGTGAAGACATCGCAGCCAGATGATGAACACTGTTCAGAGCACTTAAAAACAGAATGATTGGAACTGTTCTTGAAATTAACCGGAGTTTTCAATGTCGTTATCGCAATTGCATACTTCAATGCACCATACTTCGGCAGCGTATGAGGCAAGGCAATATGAGGTGCAATGACAAAATCCGGCAGTATATTCTCGCTGCTATGCACTATTTTATCCAGATAGCTTTCAGTAACCGCAAGATTTTTCACCAGAACCTGCCCTGACTGGTAAAGTGCCTCTTGCGTCGACTTGACCTCAACATTCAATTGAATCGAATCAATGCTGATCATATCCACTAATTCCAGCTGATGTTCTTTCTGCTGATCAAAACTGCTGGTGTCCTTGAATTGCGTAAATGCACTCTGCAAATCAGTAATCAGGTTCTTGCGGTTCTGGATTACCGCATTCCTTTCAATTACCTTCAGGAGGACATCAATATTCGAAGGCTGATGAAGGGGTGAACCGATATAGGAATAGACCTCTTTCTCGACTTCAAAGCGCTCATAGACATCCATGATCGGGCTGACACGGATAATCGGTGTCGATGTTGTAAAGGTAAAGCGCAGCAACTGTGTCGTAAAGATAAGATCGACATGATAACGATCAACATCAAACTCGCCGATCTCAATCGGTGCTAGGAACTCAATCTCAGGAAACATGCTGTTGAGTTCGTTGAAAAGAATCGCTGAAGTACCGATACCATTGGTGCAGATAATCAATGCCTTGGTTTTATGGTAAAGTTCACCTTCCCGATTTCTGGTATAGATGGATGCGAAATGCATGGTCAAATACGAAAGCTCATCATCGGGAACCTCTTCATTGAACAAGACACTGAAAGGTTTCATTGTTTCACGAACCATTGCGAAAAGGTCCTTATACTCTTCTTTGACTTTATCACTCAATGGATTATTAATAGGCAAGCGATACAGCAGACGATAGTACGCCGGCCTGAAATGCGAATAGAGCTGCCTGAAAATCTCTTCCGTGTCCTTATAGTGAATCCCGCTTAATAGTTCAAAACGGCTCATGATCTTACCGACAATTTCAGCAATGACCACACAATCGTCGGTATTCTCTTCAACATTACCGACGGAGATACCAAGAACCCAGGCGCTGATATATTTTACTTCGTTGTCATTGATCAATTCGGTGTTCTTATAATATTGAATCAATTCTAACGTGAACTCATGTTCCTTGGAATCATTCAGCAAGGTAATAACCGGAATATCACGGATTTCAGCATGATTGATCGCACTTAACTGAGTATTGCAGATCCGTGTATGCAGAAGAATGAAAATATAGATGAATTCCAGCAAGCGATCCTCAACAAAAACAATACCGTGTTTCTTGGCTAATTCAAAAGTGACCAGTTTTGAATAATCATAGGTAGCAAGCCTGAATTTTTCGATAAACAAATCAAAAACGCGGGTATTGTGCTCGTCAGAAATTGAAAGGATAACTTCACGCATCATATACCGGCGAATGCTCATTTCGGAACCATCGAGATAATATCCCCGTGTCCGGTTATTCTTTAATTCTATACCATAGCCCGACAGGACAACTGCAAGTCCCTTCAGGTCTTGCAGTGCACTGGATCGCCCCACCCCGAGCGCTTCCATAAAGAACGACAAGGGCAGATAATCAGTTTCGATAAACAGCATCAGGAATCCATAGACCTGCCGCTCATGCTTATTGAAGTAGTAGACCTGGATGTCTTTCTTTTCCAAGATAAACTGACGCAGAAACTGCTTGCTGGTTTCATCGACATTGAACAAGTTGGTTGGCAATAGCCGGATCACGGTAAGTTTCTCCTGCTGAAGCAAGGTATTCACTTTCTCCAGCCGGTAAAGGACTTGACGACGCGTTGAAGAACTCTCGTTGATCACTTCGTGCAACGTGATAAATGGTCTCTCCAGGAGCAGCGTGATCAGTGATATCACATCGTTATCCATCGTGTCCTCCTTCTCTTTGTTAATCCACTAAACCATAATACCGTAAAGCATCCAGAATTGCTACATCATGGGATTGACCAAGCGGACTGACCGGCAGCCGTGCATCGCCGACATCATTGCCCAGCAACGTCACGCACCGCTTGATAACGGATGGCACTGAACCCAGCTTCAAAACACCGCGCAAGACATCAATATCTTTCTGCAAGCGTTCAGCCTCTTCAAGATGACCCTCCTTGAATGCATTATAGAGCGTAACGACATGCTTGGGAATTGCATTCGTCGTGCTGGCTACAGCACCCTTCGCCCCTAGTTTCAACCCTGTCAGGATCTTTGAATCAGAGCCGACAAGAACACTGAAATCAGCTGTTTCAATCGCACAGTATCCACTCAGCAACTCAACATTGCCGCTGCTGTCTTTGATCCCGACAATGTTTGGATGCTGACTCAAAGCAGCAACCGTTTCCGCCTCCAACGTAATGCCTGTATTGGCAGGAATATTATACATGATAATCGGTGTTGATACTGCATCAGCAATTGCTGTGTAATGATCGATAAGCTCTGCTTGAGAGACTTTGACAAGATAGGGCGTGATGACAGAGAATGCATCAGCGCCTGCTGCTTCCATTGCTTTGGAGAAGTGAATCGTTTCTTCAGTACCGCATTCACCCGTTCCAACATACACTGGGACACGATGATCGACGTAATCAACCACGAATCGGGCATACTCCAGTTTTTCCTTATGGCTAAGAACATGGAACTCTCCGTTCGTCCCAAGAATAAACAATCCATCCACTCCGTTGCTGATCAAGTGGTCAATATGTCTTTCAGTTGCCTTATAGTTAATACTCTGGTCCGCATTGAACGGTGTGACCATTGCAGTGATGATACCCTCTAGTTTCATGTCAGTTTTCCTCCCTGATTGATTTACCTAAACTTCCCCCTGGATGCCACTTGACATACTCGGCAGGGGTAATACCCTTGTGTTCCTGCAGCAATAGACTCAGCCCCTGCAGGACCACCAATTCACTTAGAATAGAAGCGCGTGGCGGCTTATTCATCGCATCCCCTTCCTGATCCACATGAGCCAGCAAGGCAACCTCTCCTGATTTTGCAAGCCAGGAATTATCATTACCGCTGACAGCGATGATTAAGGAACCGTTGTTCTTTAAGGTCGTAATGGTCTTCTTGAGTTCTTCGGTTTCCCCGCTGTTTGAAATCGCAATCACGACATCCCCGGACAATACCTGCCCTGCGCTGCCATGAATCGCTTCTGTTCCATCCAGGAAGTACGCAGGAGTTCCGGTTGAGGAAAGCAATGAAGCCACATAGCCAGCCACATGACCAGGTTTACCAATGCCGGTCACATGAACCCTGTTCCCCTGTGCTTCTGCGCGCAGAATAAGTTCTGCCGCTTTCTCGAAACGGCTCTCATCCAGTTTTTCAATCTGTGATGCCACTTCAGTCAAAACAAGATTACTAAATTCTTTAATTCGTGTCATATTTATCCTTTTCTAGTCGAATCAAGGTGCAGATACTGTTCCATTCCCTGACTCAACCCATTCCGCAGCACACTCAAATCGTTGACTGCAAACCAAACATCAAGATCATCTTTGAATTCCTCAATCAACGTTAAGGATCCAATGATTCCCACCAGTCTGTTGAACTGCTTTGCCGCCTTGATGACACGGCGAATTGCTGTGAGTTCTTGCGCATCCATCACATTGCCGACAACACCGAGAGAAATACTGAGATCTACTGGTCCGATGATCAATCCATCAATCCCATCCACTGCCGCAATCGCTTCAACCTGTTCAACACCCTGAACACTCTCAATCTGCGCTAAAGTCAATGTGCGACGATTCAAGTCTTCCATGTGTTTGGCATGGTTTCCGCTGCCTTGATAATCAGTATTCGCACCGCCGGCATACCCTCGCTGACCAAGCGGCGGGTATTTACTGTAAGCAACCAGCTGCTGGGCCTGTTCTACTGTCTCAATCATCGGAACCATGACGGCACTGGCTCCCAGGTCAACAGCCTTAGAGACTTCCTTACGGGAAAGTTCATTCACCCTGATCCATGTCTTAAGATCCAAAGCATGCGCAAGCATAATCAAATTCAACAAGGTATTTTCGTCATAGTAACCGTGTTCCTGATCAAAGAAAACAATGTCATACCCGATTTCTTTCGCCATCATCATCCACGCCGGGTGATCCATCAATTTTGTGAACACGCCATATTGTACTTTTTTCATACACCTCCAAAAACAGAAGAACAAGGTCAGCACCTTGTTCTTCGTCAACTATTATCTGAAGATACTCAGTATCTTATCAATGAAAGTTCCAACAATGTTGTAATCAATGTTCGGGAATGAAGCACCTGCAATTCCTAGATTGGCAAACGCAGGGTACAAGAACAGAGGCAAGACAACCAAACCGATACCGATGACGAATGAGCCGACTAAAGCACCCTTCCATCCGCCATACGCATCACCGAAGACACCCGCTGTTCCGCCTGAGAAGAAACAAATACCTGCAGCAGGAATCATAATAACGCTGCTCTTGAAGAGAATCATCATAATCATTCCGAAGAGTCCGCCAAGCAATGAACCGACAAAGCCGATAACAACTGCAGTTGGTGCGAATGGGAAGATTGCTGGGCAATCGACAGCCGGTTTCGAATTCGGAATATACTTTTCAGAGATAGCAACGAATGCTGCTGTGATTTCCGCGATAAATTGACGAACACCATAGATCAGGACACTCATGCCGGCAGCGAACTGCAGACCTTGAAGCAATGGATAAATGAACCAGATATCGTTACCGGACATCTTCTTAACAACTTCTACATTTCCTGTGACTGCACAAGCAATTGTTGCGACATAGAACAGGACAACCATGAACAGGGCTACGGAGAAGACGAAATCACGGAACAAGTCGAAGAATTTAGGCATTTTAACAGTACTGGAATCTGACTTTTCCTTTGACTTCTTGAACAGTTTTCCGATATAGCCAGAAATAGTATAACCGATAGCGTTGAAATGACCGATTGCCAGACTATCTGATCCTGTAATCTTATTCATGAACGGCTGAGCCAACGTAGGAAGCGCTGCACTGCAGAATCCCAGAATGATACCGCCGGCTATAACCACAACAGCAAACGGCAAGTTATGGGAAATAAAGACCAAGGCCAAGACGCATGCAAAGTACAGCAGATGCTGACCAGTCAAGAAGATAGCCTTGAAAGGCGTGAACTTTGCAAATAATAAATTGAAGATAAAGCCAAGTACAAAGACCAAGGCTACTTCTGTCCCATAGGTGGACAGAGCCAATGCAGTCGCAACTTCAACCTGAGTGGTAACCCCGCTGATCCCGAAACCGGTATTGAACAAGGTGGAGAAGTTGGTCACAACCCCTGAAATAGCAGTTGAACCGATGTTGAAGATCATAAATCCAAGAATTGTTTTGGTTGTTCCAGAAATGATGTCGTTCACTGACTTTTTCTGCAACAGTAATCCGATGAATGCAACAAGACCGACGATCAATGACGTATTGCGGACTTGCCCTAGTAATGCATCTAACATAGTGAGTTTTCCCTTTCCTCTATTTTATAGAACTATTTTGTTTCCAGAAACTCTTCAAGCTTTGACTTGATTTCAGCTTTGTCCACAATGTTGCGAACGCCTAGCGCATAGGGAACTTTCCCTTTCAATTCAGTTGCGAGGTCTTCCATCGTAACAACTAAATCGCCAGTATATCCGATAATTGAATCCAAGTTGCCATGTTCTGTCTCAATCGGATAATCATTTTCCTTGATGACCTGGTCAACTTTGATTTTTAGCAGAATACTTGAACCCATACCTGCTCTGCAACAAACAAGTGCCTTATACATGCTGATTCTCCTTTCTTTCATAGTCCGATAAGAAATGAATGATATCGTCTGGTGTTCTTGCTTGATCCAGTACCTTAAAGAAATCCGGATTTTCAAAGAGATCAGCAAGTTCTGCCAGTGCACCTAAGTGTTGCACTTAGGGTGAAGAGATATTTGACCGGATCATTGGCCTGACTGTTGAAAGCGACGGGCGTCTTCAGCACCGCAATACCCAACCCTGTTTTTAATGCGCCTTTCTCTCGAGGTGCATGGGGCAAAGCAATGTGTGGTGCAAGGACAAAGTAAGGCCCAGACACTTCAGCCGATTCAATAATACCAGCGATATATCCCTCGCTAATCAAACCTTCCTGAACCATTGGCTGTGCAGCCTGTGTGATTGCATCACGCCAATCAGCAGCGTCGAGTTGCAATCGTATTGTCTTTGTATTGACTAAATCACGAATCATACGTCTCTCCTTCGCAAGGATGTATCATTCCTTACAAATCCATTGTAAAGTGACCCATCAAAACATACAATTCTTATTCAGTTCAAGTTTTGTTTGCGCAGAAAACAAAGCCTGACCTCAAGAAAAAAGAACTGTCCATAAGAAACAGTTCTTCTCACCCGTTATAGTTCAATACCTGATAGGGCGACATGACAAATCCCAAAGATTCATAGAGGCGAATAGCTCCGCGATTACGAGGTGTGACCTCCAAGCGCACCCGGCTGATCCCCTCTCGGCGAAGGTAAGCAAGTACACTCTCCAATGCCTGGGTACCATATCCCTTACCTTGATAATCCGGCTTGATGTAGAGTTCCTCAACCCAGGCACAATCCGCACCGATTTCCGTTGAATACATCATGGAAACCAAACAATACCCCACCACTTCATTGTTCATTTCAACCAAGGCGCCCAAAACATTGCTATCATTTAACACCCGATTGAAATTAGCCAACAAAATCGCATCATCAATCGCTGATGCAACAGCCGGAGTTGTGTAGAACGCCTTGGCCATTGCTTGATATTCATTGAACATTCCTTCTTTAAATTGGATTAGCATACAACACTCCTTGGTGCTATTATACCATAAAAAAACGGTACCTTGATGAAGGCACCGTCCGTTTACGGGCAGACGACTTAAATCAAACCAGATGCTTGCAATGCCGTAATGACATACTTCAAGACAAAGAGCAATGTTGCACCGATGATAATCGGATTGAGATCTTTGCGTTTACCAAGAACAAGTTTCAAGATCGTATAGAAGATAAATCCGAAAGCCAGACCGTCAGAGATACTGTAGGCCAGCGCTGTAACCGTTGCAGCAAAGAATGCCGGAATAGCCACCTCAAGATCAGTCCATTGAATGTCTGCAAACGAAGAAATCATCAAGATACCGACGACGACCAATGCCGGTGCCGTCGCTCCAGAAGGAATAACAGCAATCAGCGGGGATATAAAAATACTGAGCAGGAAGAGGATTGCGACCACAACAGAGGTCAACCCTGTCCGCCCGCCGGCTTCAATTCCCGATGAACTTTCGACAAATGTTGTTACATTGGAAGTTCCCAGGATTGCACCGACAGATGTTGCGATTGAATCAGCAAACAATGCACGGTCCATTTTTGATGAGAAACCACTGTTTGATTCCAATGCTTTTTCATCTTCAGCAGAGAAAATCCCAGAACGGCGTCCTGTCCCGATGAAAGTTCCGATCGTGTCAAATGTATCCGAAAGGCTGAAAGCAAAGATTGCCGAGAAAACAAAAAGATAACGGCTAGGATCGCTGAATAACCCGGGAATACCCTCACTCAGACCCTTTCCAAAAACACCGCCGAACTGAGTGAATGAAGAACTAAGGCTGTGTGCTCCCCAATCGATCGTCGAGAGATTTAGAATACCGAAGGGAATTGCGACAAGCGTTGTCACAACAATACCGATCAGAATTGCAGCTTTCACTTTCTTGACCATCAGAATAATCATTAGAATCAAGCCAAAGAAAAACAGCAAGACCGTTGGGCTGTTGAATTCAACAAAGGCAGGCACTCCAGAGGCAAAGGTAATACTGGAAACATTCAGAAGCCCAATATAAGCAATGAAGATACCGATTCCCCCGCCAATCGCATGCTGCAAGGATTCCGGGATAGATTTAACAATAAGCTTGCGGACATTGGTTACAGTGATCAGGATATTGATAACCCCGCAAATGAAGACCATCCCCAATGCCTCATAAGGCGTGAATCCCCGGCCGAGGACAATCGAGAATGTAAAGAAAGCATTCAATCCCATACCTGGTGCTAAAGCATAGGGCACATTGGCAAACAACCCCATAAATAGTGTACCAACGGCTGAAGTAATGGCTGTCGCCAGAAAGACGGCTCCCCAAGGGAGAATCGTGTCACCTTGACTTAACATATTCGGATTCACGGCAAGAATATACGCCATCGTAAAGAAGGTGGTTAGACCTGCAATAATCTCAGTACGGACAGTCGTATTATTCTCTTTAAGCTTAAAAAACTTTTCCATAGACTCTTTCTCCTTTTCTCTATGTTGTACGCACCTAACCTAGAAAAACAAAAAGCCGGTAGAAAACCGGCCCGAGTCACCTCAAGTGTTTTCTAACCATTAGTCGGACATTTACGGTGTCCGGTAGAGACTGCCTAACCCTATTTTAGGCATTATGACGGTTATTTGAATACCCTGCAATTATAGGAGAAGTGAAAGATTCTGTCAAGAACATCAAAGGAAAACAACACTCTTTTTTTACAGTTCCAGTCCTGAAAAGGACACCCGTATGAGTGCCCTTTGTCCAGAGAACATAATAAATCTAAAACTTATCCAATTCGTACGTATCTTCAGGATAAGATCCGTATTTCTTTTGTAAATCCAAGCCGGAAATCAAATCACGATCCTCACTGTCTAGTTGAAAATCAAAGATCTCGAAATTCTCTTTAATCCGATCATGATGGGTTGACTTGGGAAAAGTGATGTAATCTGTTTCCAACTCCCAACGCAATACAATCTGAGCAATGGTCTTATTGTACTTCCTTGCCAAATTCTTCAGCGCGTCCACCTCGAAGATATCGCCCTGCGCTAAAGGAGAATATGCCTCTAATGCGATGTTGCGCGGTGCACAATACTGGTAAAGATCAGTCTGGGTATAAAATGGATGGCGTTCGACCTGATTCACCATCGGATTGATTTCCGAATCATTCGCAATCATCTCAAGGTACTCAATGGAGAAATTTGAAACACCGATAGCCCTGACCTTTTTCTGGCGATACAGTTCCTCCATGGCACGCCAGGCTTCAATGCTGGCTTTCTTAGGCCAGTGAA
>CALNCD010000043.1 GCA_937874965.1 uncultured Erysipelotrichaceae bacterium
AGACGGACACGTCCGAAGTTTTGCGATTTCTTCAGAAGTCGCGTTAAGAGGAATTGTTTGGAATGGTGCAGGGCTGTCTTTTAGTGCCTCTGGCAATGCGGGGATTTCGGTTTCATTTTTGTGGGGTTGGATTGAAATATCGAGGTACTATCAAAGTTACTCAAGATAGAATTTCTAATTTTATATGGACGTTGATAACATGATGTCTCATTGTTGGTCGTTCTAAACTCGATTGATTTGATTCCGAACAAATTGTGGTATGTAATTTTGAGAGCACTACTCAGTGCTCTTTTTTAGCCGTGGCAATTTCCCGCACATTTAATAATTGAGTACTTTTCATTCTATAATATTCTAGTAATTAGGCGATATTCTATAGGGATATTAACCAATGTATCGGTATAATCATCTCTACTCATATCCGCCATTGACAAATTAACCCTCTATTCAGAGGGTTTTTAGTAGCGTTTGCAATTTCGATAGAATTTCCCTACAATTTAAGAATAGGAGGGATCTATGTCAAAATTCACATATGTATTTGTAGCAATAGTACTTTGGGTTCTCATAAATGTTAGTATAGGCAATATAGTTACTCATGTCGATTTTACATTTCTACTGCATAGTACTATCATTTATGCTGGATTGGTCTTAGTTGGGTATGTTTTAATTGAGCTATTCGGAAAGAAAGAGCAAATTAAAAAAGAAAAAGATTAAGTTATCAGCTTGGTGTTGTTTCACCCTTTTCTAACAATGCGCAAATGTATTTCCTAAAATAATAATGTAGGTACATGAGGACGATATAGACGAGCACGGGAGATTCATATCAAAACTGAGACGTCCATTTATCGGGGTGTTAACACAAGAAGAGTTATCGTTTTTTTAAATTAAATGCAATAATTTCTAAAATACAGATATTAAGGGACCAATTCCATTGATTGCTTTTTTGATGTGACGGAAATAAGCAGTTAGCCCCGACTCATTATGCTAAGGAAAGATGACAGCTGTTTTGAACTCTGTTATGATGAACATACGTTATAGATAGGAAGAGGCTATGAAACTAAACAAACAAAGACTGATTCTGCTGGGACTGATTCTGGTTATTCTGGTGGTGCTTGATTACCTGTTCGGGATGACGTACAACTTTGAAAATGCCGGAACAATCGTATACATCGGATTCTGGATTATTGTTATCGCTGGTGTGCTGTTTATCGATCCTGCTCATTACAAGCAATTCAACCGGACATTCCTGATTGTTGCAGCAACAGTCATCGGCTTAATGGTTATCGGCGGGCTATCTTCATCGCAGTTTTTTCGGGCAAAAGCCTATGCGGATGTGATTGGGGATGTCGAGGAAGTTCAATTCATTGATCTCTATGGAAGCAACCATGTCATTGAGATGTCCTATGTGGATAAGGATTCGGCGATTGCTGCTGCGGAGAAACGCATCGGTGAATTAAGTGAAGTATCCTCCCGTTTTGAAATCGACAGCGAAGAGTTTTCGCAGATTAACTATCAAGGGAAGATGGTGCGGGTTGCTCCTTTCCAGTACACGGATACAATCAAAGAGTATATGAATTACAGTCAGGGTGTTCCCTACTATGTCATTGTAACAACAGGTGATGGCAACACAAATGCTGTAGCAGAAATTGTTAAACTGGAAGAAAGCATGAAGTATTATCCTGGGGCTCCCTTGAATTATAATTTGATGCGCCATGTTTCTTATTCGAATAAGTTCAGCTATTTGGATGACTGGTATTTTGAAATAGACGATAATGGTCATCCGTATTGGCTTGTGCAAGCAGTTGATCATAAGGTGGGGCTTTGGGGCGGTAAAAGCATGAGCGCATTGGTTATCGTCGATGCGGTTAGCGGTGAGGTCAAGCGTTATGGATTAGATGAGATTCCTGAGTGGGTTGATACAGTTTACCCGACGGATATGCTGTTGAATCAGGCAAAGGATCATTATACGCTTTCCGGAGGTTTCCTCAATTCAGTGTTCCAGCAACGGAATGTAATGGCAATTGATCGGGAAGAAGGCAGTTATAACTATGTGTCCATTGATGAAGAAATCTATGTATTTACCGGTATTCGTCCAATTAAAGTCGATTCGACATCGACGACCGGAATGCTATTTATTAGCAAGCGTACCGGGAAGGCAATCGAACTGAAACTCCCAGGAGTTTCATTGGCCGCAGCTGAAAACACAGCGACTGGTTCAATTCAGGAAAAGAACTATGCGACAACAACACCAGTGCTGCAGAATGTGAGCGGATATCCGACATATGTGATGTCATTGAAAGATACCTCTGGTGTTGTACGTGGGTTTGCTTTGGTGAATTATCAGGATTACACCAAGTCAGCGGTTGGAAGCACGCTCAAAGAAGCGCAGACAAATTATGGAGCGGTTATGGGATCTCAAAATGATGTCAATCCGATCGAAACCAAAACAATCAGCGGGGTTCTTGAATCAATTCAGCCTGTCACAATCGACGGGAACACCTATTATCTTTTACGCTTAACAGGAGATTCGACAATCTACCAGGCAAATCTAAGCATTAACTATGAACTGGCATTCCTGAAAAACGGTACTTTCCTTACATTGACACATGCCGGGAATACAGTCAGTACGTTAACGATAACAGCGAAAGCGGAATAACAGGTATAAACCGGCATGTTCAGATAATTGAGAGGCCTAAAATGCGTTATGAAGTATCAATCACCTCCTTTTGAGAAAAAGAGAGGTGATGATTTTGTTATCTTCAAGCGCTGCATCCCTTACCGATTTAAATGGCTCGAAGGGTATTCAGAAATTCACGGTGTTCACTTTCTTTCTCGAACATTTTCTGCTGATCCAAGACACGTTCTTCAATGGTCAGGTAAGTGTCTTTGGAAATGAAGTCAAGGGTACGGCATTGTTCGTAAAGTTCAATGCAGTATCCTTTATCAAGAAACCCTGGGTCACCGATTGCGATGTGTTTATCACCATAGTCGATATGGCTGGGATCCAAGATTGCGTTTGCAAAATGGACGCGATCTGAATAGATAGATAATTCCTTGATGGTCTCAGATAAATTATCGTTATTCAACGCGAAATGAGCAGTGTCGATGCAACATCGTATTCGTTTATCGTGATTGAGACCAGAACTGTTGATTCTTTGGAAAAATGAGAGAGAAGTTTCTAAATCTCCGAGGGTATTCCTCTTATCTGAAGAACTGTCTAAGGGCTCAATAATAATATCGAGTTCTTCATATTTTCGTGCATGGACAAGAATTGAAACTACGGATTTAAAGAATTGCTCTTGCTCTTCAAGTGGGTGTCCTTCTGTTTTTCCAGAGCAAAAACCAATAGCCTTGGCATTTGATTTAACAGCAAGGTCACAATAGATTTTTACTTGGTCAACGGCTTTGATTCTTTCGCTTTCGTTTAGATTATTCAATCTGAATGCAAGATTATTGAGATTGCCAGTGACCCAGAACGTAACATACCATTCATGAAGTGTTGCCAAGTCAGCGAATTCCTTTTGCACCTGCGTGTTAAAAATGATTCTTGTTTCGATGGCATTGTAATAATTCAGATCAGCAATCGTCTGGTATAATTTCATAACATGCTCTTCATCGCGAGAGAGAGGATCAAATGTATTTGAAATTAGAATTGATGGTTTAATGAGCGTCATAGTCATCCTCTGCATAGCTAATTGAATTAAAGGCATTGATGTCTGAAAAAACACTTTTATTTTCCAGCATGTGACTAAGAATCGTGACGGGAAGCGTACAGGTATGTGCTCCGGCAATCAAGGCGCTGACAACCTGATCTGTAGTTTTAAAACTTGCAGCCATAATTTTACAGGAACTTTCTTGATTATCAATATACCAGCGTATTTTAGTGATCACCTCATTTGAGTCAGTTCCTTCTTGCAGAATACGATTATAGTAAGGAGCCAGGTAGTTGCATCCTGCTTCAATTGCTAGAATGGCTTGAGCAACCGTGTAAATCACAGTCCCGAGAATCGGCAAGTCTGTATCTGCTTTTCTTAAGGTTGCGATTGCTTTCACTCCTTCGTAATCAACGGGTATCTTTATGCCGAATTCAATTGGGAGTTCTGATTTCAGATAGTTGAAGTAGTTAATATAATCGTCTGCAGTTGATCCGCGTAACTGAAAATAGACAGGAACATTTGTTATCCTTTTCAAATCATTGGCAAATAAAAGTTCGTTTGTTTTCGCTGATTTGAGAATTGAGGGATTTGTTGTGATGCCTTCAACAATTCCGAGGGATATTGTATCTTTGATTTGTATTACATTTGCTGAGTCGATAAACATTGGGCTGCCTCCTTAAGCTGCATTATACTTTGGTTAAGTGATTGGTTAGAAATAAAAAGTCCAGAGGTACCTCCTGTAAAAACGGTTGCTCCTGCATCTGCCAGATCTTTAATCGTGTGTTGATTGACATTGCCATCTGCTTGAATATCAAGCTGCAATGACGCCCGGTCGAGCAATTCGCGGATTTGGCGGATATGTTCAAATGATTGCTTTTGAATTTTTTGACCTGAGAATCCTGGATTCACTGTCAGCTTTAGAATGCTGCCGACTTCTTTGTAAAAGGGGAGATGATCGATGGATGGCGGCGTTTCAGCACGATATGCAAGAACCGGTATTGCACCAAGTTCCCTGATACGGTGGAGGATATACATGTTTTGGAGAACTTCAATATGAACTGCGATATGAGTTGCCCCTGCCTTGATAAAAGGTTCCAGATAAGGAATGGGATCGATAACTGCTAGATGGACCTCAATAGGAA
>CALNCD010000044.1 GCA_937874965.1 uncultured Erysipelotrichaceae bacterium
GGCCATCATCATAATGGCTGTCTCCTTTGAGAAAGGATTCGGTCCCGGATAATGGAAGTCGGCCTCATTGATCTCCTTTCCGGGATTGGCATTTTTCCATGATATATAGAAATACTTGGGTACACTGGTTCCGTGGTGCGTTTCAATGAAATCAACGATCTGTTGCGGGACATTGTGTTTTTGTGCAATCTTTACCCCGTCTTTCACATGGCTGATGATGATGCGTGCACTTTCTTCGAAAGGAAGGCCCGCATGCGGATTCATCCCGGGAG
Source organism: uncultured Erysipelotrichaceae bacterium (assembly GCA_937874965.1). Lineage (GTDB taxonomy): Bacteria > Bacillota_I > Bacilli_A > Erysipelotrichales > Erysipelotrichaceae > CALNCD01. The sequence continues at coordinate 273 of CALNCD010000044.1, forward strand.
CCTGATTCTCTGTGAAAAAAGCAGGATTCGTCATCTTGCCTACATCATGATACAAAGCTCCTGTTCTGATCAGCGAGGCATTGGCACCGATTTTAGCCGCTGCTGCCATTCCCAGGTTGGAAACCTGCAATGAGTGTTGAAAAGTGCCGGGCGCTTTCTCCGAGAGTTCTTTCAACAACGGTTTGTTGATGTTGGAAAGTTCCACCAGGGTCACACCGGAAATAAAACCGAACGATTTTTCCACAAGATAGACCAACGAGCAGGAGAACATAATGAAGATGAAGTTAATCAGGAAATAAACCAGCATCAGCCAGTCACCCTCTTTCAGACTTCCTTCCTGATGCATGATCAGACCCAGATAGACCAGGATGTAAGTAAGCAGAATAAAGAAAGAGCTTCGTATCAGCTGAGATCGTTCCGACAATTCTTTCAGCATGAATATGGAGACCATGGCTACCGATATCTGAATCACAATGAACTCAAAAGGGAAGGGAACCATGAGCGAACTCAGTATGATAGTGATAAGACTTGCAAACAGGGCAGTTCTGGAATCGATGAAGGTGCGGATAAGGATAGTGACGATGGCATACGGGATAATATAGACACTGAAAAGATCGAATCTGACGGTGATAGCCGTAAGCAGTAAAAAAAGGACGATCAGCAACACCATGAAGATTACATGCTTCCGGTTCCGGTACTCGGCAGGCCTGAAGTAAAGAAGATAAAGATAAAAAGAACAAAACATCAGCATGACCAGCAGAAACTGACCGAAGATGATCCGGCTGTTTCTGGAGGAACCGCCACTCCGCTCTTCAGTGACACGTTTCAGTGAAGAGAGAATATTAAAGGTCTTCGCATCCACAATTTCACCCTGGTCAATGATACGCTGACCCTGTTGTACCATTCCCCGGCTGATGTCGATCTGCTGAATAAATTCATCCTGTGCTTTCTCCGAGGTTTGGGCATCATAAATCACATTTTCGTGGATATAATTGTTGATATCAGCAGACTGTATGATTGAAGCTTCAATATTGGAGGGGACGTCATTTAATATTTTTTCGTATGCGGAACGGATTGTAAAAAAAGTTTCAATATTGCGTGATTCGGCAACATTCCCCTTTTTTATTCGCAAGGAGCCTGTGGCGGAGTCCAGTATTCTGTCATAGTCCGCTGAACGCATGATTCCTTTTGCGTATAACGATTGCAGCTTCTCTCGTATGTATAATTTGTATTCCGGTTGTAATCCGGAGAGCTTCTCGTTCAGGTTTACATCGGCGTCAAAGTCGGCAAGTGCATTTTTTTGTACCTCTTCATCTATCTCAAAATAAGGTTCATAGTATTCCAGGATACTGTCTTGTTCCGCTTTCAGCTGATCTGCGGGCTTGTATATGGGAAAATCAAAAGACGCTGTTAGAAGGCCATATTGCCAGGGCCTGCCCTCGTTGAAGGAGTATTTGAAACTTCCCTGACGCGGAAAAAAATAGGTGACAAAAAGTATGGCAGCAATAAAAACAAGGGGTACAAAT
>CALNCD010000045.1 GCA_937874965.1 uncultured Erysipelotrichaceae bacterium
TTTCTGATTCAGCACTTAATCACGAAGGACAAGGCAAGGACTATAATACTATGAGCGGCGGTGAAAAAACAAAATATCGCCTGGCAGCCCTCACGCAAGAAAATTCTCATCTTTTTCTTTTCGATGAACCGAGCACGAATTTAGATCAGTCCGGGATTGAACACCTTATCTCGATATTGGATGGGTGTGAATCCTATATTCTGGTTTCCCATGATGAAAGTATCCTAAAACGCTGTTGCAATCGGATATTAGAAATAGATGATTACAAGATGATAGATTACAAAGTAGACTACGAAACTTATAAAGAAAGTAAAAGAATAGAAAGTAAATGCCAGGCCGATGCCTATGTCGCTTACACTGAAGTGAAAGAAAAAGCGCTGAAGATTTATGCTGAAGAAACTATGATTGCTCAGCGAATGAGGACAAGACCATGCATAAAAATTTAAAAAATCTGATGGCAAACCGCAGCTCAATCAAATACATTCTGTTTACTGAACCCTTCATTTTTATTTTACTGTTTATTCATCCATATGCCTTCGCAGGAGTATTCATTCTATTAAATATTTTCCTAGCGATAGAGTGTTATCACGGTCTGAAAAGATAAAGTCTACATTAGCTTTACTACTAATATTTTTTTAGAGTAGTCTATCTCCATCGATAATCTACATGACTCATTCGGATAATAATCAATTCGAATCTTCAAAAAGCAAAATCGAGTTCCGATTCAAAAAACACTAAATAAAAACCCACTTGATTGTGGGCTGATTTTATCATGGTGCCATCACCGAGAATCGAACTCGGAACTGAGCATTACCATTGCTCCATTTTACCACTGAACTATGGTGGCGTGCATGAATATAATACCGAAAGAAAACACTGAATGCAAGCCAGATTGTAAAAAAAGCAAATTTTCTTTCTCAATCGGTTGAGTGTGTTTTTATTGTTTTTTGTGTGATATACTTTGAGGGTATACAAAGGAGTACTGTTTATGTCTGAATCTGTTTATCTTCATCAGAATACCGCCATCATCAACTTCAACGAGGAATTCTATCGGACCAGTGATGATTTGATCGCCAGTAAGGGATTTCGTGTTTTCATGCATCATTTTCTTGATGATTATAAGAAACGCAAATCATATCTCTATGATTATCTGACGCAGGGGTTGGATCATGACAGTGCTATCGATGAAATTATTGAAGCCATCAGCATTATTCAGATTCGTACTGTCAAGAGTATCAAGCATCCTCTTCTGGATGACATTCCGTCTTTGAAACGTATTTTGGAAGATGCCTATGTTTACTGGAGGAATTTTCAGAGATGTTCAATTGCGTATGCCAGAACGGATATTACATCGTTTATTGATTTGGACAGTGTCTACAATGGTGTCGTTCTAGGGCTATACCGGACGATTCAGGAAAAGCTCAGTGAAAAAAAGAATAAAGTGTATCGTCAATTGAAGGCGGGCACAAATGCCAGTGTTCTCCTGAAGCGTTATCCATGGAACACGCCGGATATCTATCAAGGGTTGAAGTCTGTGTATACCTTGGAATCTGTGGTTCTCCATTCGCCGTTGATTCTTCATCCGAAAACCAATAAACGGGAAGGTCATTTCCAGGAAACATTTACGAATCCAATTGCAGGGTTGACACTGAACAGCACGGAGTTCTATTGTTATCCGGCAAAGATAGGGTCTACGCTTGCGTTTGTTTACTTCCATCGGGACTTCATGTTCTCTGGACTTTCCTTAGCCAATCTGTTCGAAATGGCAGACAAAGAAGAAATTGAAACCCGTAAACCGGATATTCTTATTGTCTTTGGCATTGATGATGGCAGTCATGACATGGTCTTCTATCATGACCATGAGAATGAAATGGTGGTTGCGAAGATTGCATATCAGGATAAGATTGAGTATTTCGGATACATGAAGAAAATCATGTTGACCGCCTATAATGTCTTTGTTATGAGTAACGGTTGGTTGCCTATTCATGGGGCGATGGTCAATGTAACATTCCGTGACGGAAAGAAACGCGGGGTTGTCTTTATGGGAGACTCTGGCGCAGGCAAGTCTGAGACTTTGGAAGAAATCACCAACATCAGCGGTGATCAGATTCAAAAGATGGAGGTTATCTTTGATGATATGGGATCCTTCCACTTTGATGGCAAGCAGGTTGTTGCACAGGGAACGGAGATCGGTGCGTTTGTCCGTTTGGATGACCTGGACCGTGCGCTTCCTTATAAGGAAATGGATCGGAGTATCTTTATGAATCCTGAGTCAACAGTGAATGCCCGAGTCATTGTTCCAGTGACGGATACTGAAACAGTCTCTTCCAATCATCCGGTCGATTTCTTTCTTTATGCAAATAACTATGAGTCCAGGATCGGTGTGGAAGTCTTTGCTAAGGGCGAGGGCAAGCAGGTCTTTATTGACGGCAAGCGGATGGCTAAGGGAACGACGCATGAAGTCGGTTTGACAACGTCATTCTTTGCGAATCCATTTGGCCCGCTCCAGCAGGAAGAATTGTGCCGTTCATTGATTGATTCAGTCTTCGAAGCGTTAAGTGATACAGGGGTTATCGTCGGTCAGGTTTTCACGAATCTTGGTGTGAGTGATCATGCTGCAGATGCTTTGAAACAATCTGCGGTTGCTGTCCTGAAGTTGCTTGAGGAGAATTAGGGTATTAAGCCTTAAGGTTTCATAGTATAATGGCAGTGTACATGTGAAAGGAAACAGTTATGGATAAGAAGATTTCGTTGGTTATTTTAGCAGCAGGTATGGGGAGCCGTTATGGCGGATTGAAACAGATAGATGCAGTGGGCTCAAATGGTGAGAGTATTATTGATTTTTCAATCTATGATGCGATTGAAGCGGGATTCAATAAGCTGTATCTGATTATCCGTGAGGAACATGAAGCGCTCTTTGAAGAACATCTGATTGGGAAAATACGTCCGCATATCGAAGTTGAGTATGTCTTTCAGAGCTTGACGGATATTCCAGATGGCTATAAAGTCCCTGAGGGCCGGGAAAAACCATGGGGGACAACCCATGCCTTGCTGGCGTGCAGAAATCAGGTGAAGGAACCTTTCATGGTCTGCAATGCTGATGATTACTACGGAAAGCAAGCCTTCAAGGATATGGCTGAGTACTTAAGGACCGACATCGACGAGACTCGCTACTGCATGGTCGGGTTTGAATTAGAGAATACGTTGACGGATAATGGCACGGTGACCCGTGGTGTCTGTGAAAGCAAGGATGGCTATCTCAGTGATATCGTCGAGATTGCGAATATCAAATCAGAAGGTTCAAAGACGGTCTACGAAGAGAATGGCCGTTGGATCGACTTGAAAAAGGGTACGTTGGTATCCATGAACTTCTGGGGTTTTCATCCGTATATCTTCAGTTTTCTGGCCGCTTCATTCAACGATTTCCTGAATCATGCGGTTGCAGGCAATCCCCTAAAAGCAGAGTCCTTATTGCCAAGTACTGTCGGAGATCTCGTGCATGCGGAATCAGCTACCGTCAGAATCCTGCCTTCCTATGATCGCTGGTTTGGTGTAACCTATAAAGAAGACAAGCCTTATGTCGTCGAAAAGCTGCAATCCTATAAAGAAAGCGGACTCTATCCTGAAGATCTCTGGAAATAGATTGCATGGCTTCGATTAAACTTAAGAATGCGATGAGTCACCGCTTCACGAGCGGGGCTCTGATGATGCTGGCCTTTATTGTCAGTTCAGTAATCGGCCTAGTGTTCCATTTGCCTTTTGATAATCGATCGGGTTTATTGCGGATTATCATCTGCGCTGTCATTTTTCTTGGTGCGGCCTGGCTGGTCTGCGCTTCCTTTCCTAATGTTATAATTAAGGAGCGGACGTTGATGATTGTGAACTTTCTGCTTTTCTTCATCGCATTGATGGTTGGATTCTATTCCGGTGAAGCAGGACTTTGGATCGCGGTCATTACTGTTGAACTAGTCATTGTCTGCTCAGCTCCCATTTTCGATTACTATGATATAAAGAAAAAGCGTTCATAGGGGACGCTTTTTTAAAAGAGATTGAAGAAAGCCTGAACAATGCTCAGCCCTGCAACAAGTGTACCGATACTGCTGAGGACATTGGTCATGAAGATAACAAGGATGATATGGATTACTGCGTTTTTACGGGCCGTTTTGAAGGATCCTAAATCATCGAACAAGGTATCGAAGTCCTTGACCTTCGGTTTACGGAAGTAGGCTTCGCTGAGCCCTGCAAACCAGCCAACTGCCAGAAACGGACTTAGAGCACCGATCCAGGTTGTCAGGAAAGTGACCAGAATTGTGACCGGGTGAGAGAATGTCACAACGGCCCCCAGTGTAGCCAGAACGGTACTGGTAATCATCCAGGTTCCGAAGGAAGCTAATCCTCGGGAGCCATTGGCGATAGCTAAAGCAACAATCATGACCACCAGTAATGACGGTATAATCCAGGGAACAATCTTGCTGATCGTTTTCTTTGGAGGAATGGTATTCAGAGTGCTGATGTCTTTTGGTTCGTATATGTCCTGTTTGATGCCTTCGAAGTGTGCGGCTCCGATGACGACAACCAGCGTTTTCGCAGGGCTTTTACGGATGGCATCCGCCATGATGGCATTGCGTTCATCCAATAGGATCCGTTTGATGCTCGGGAATTCACTTGACATTGCCGACAGTGCTGATTCCAAGACATCTTGTTCTTTCATCGCTTCAATATCTTCTGAGGTAATTGCGGATTCATCATCATCCGAAAAGAAGGATAAGAAGAGCTTGATTTTCTCAATAAAAGACAGGGAATTCATGATTCGTTTAAATGTGATTTGGATGTCACGGTCAATATAGGCAATTGAGGCATTCACTTCCTGAGCGCTGGTAATTGCTGCCTGCATTTCCGACCCGACACTGACATTCAGTTTCTTGGCTAGGCGTTTCTGATAAGAACTCAGCAGAAGATTCACTGCAAACAATCCAACTTTCTTGGTACGGATCACCTGGATGATGTCTGTGTTTTTGTATTCCTGAGGGTGCATCAAGGCATTCGCCCGCTGGGCATCAAGTTCAATGCAGACCTGTTCGGGTTTCAAGGATTCAATAGCCTGTTTAACTTCCAGAGCGCTCTCGGCAGAGACGTGAGCGGTGGGAATGAAGGTTATCGTTTTATCATCTACGTGTATGGTTTCCATGGGATACCTCATTTCCCACCTATTCTATCAGATTCAGATACAGGTGAAAAGAGTGAAAATCGTTAAGAACGGTGATTTTTCCGTGAGATTCGTGTATAATCAAAAATCATCCGTTGCTTAGAATAAAACATGATATAATATTTAAAGCCTAAGGAGGTTATTCATGACATTGCCGGATTTGAATTCAGTCTATGAATTACTGATAAAAATTGTAGATATCGCCATTGTTTGGGGATTAATGTACTACGTATTAAGAATTGTGAGAAATAACTCACGGACCAAGCAGATTTTCAAGGGAATCATTTTCGTATTCCTGGCTAATATATTCGCACGTTCATTTGGGCTTACAACCGTCGCCTATCTTTCTCAGCAAGTGGTTGGATGGGGTGTCATTGTCGTCATCATCATCTTTCAGCCGGAAATCCGCGGAATTCTGGAGAAGATCGGAAAGTCATCGGTCTTTGCCAGTGTCAATATTTTGACAGGGCATGAGAAAGCGCATCTGGTGGATGAAATCGTGAATGCTACCAGCCTTCTCGCAAAAGATAAAGTAGGGGCTCTGATTTCTTTGGAACAGGGTCAATCGTTGGCGGATTACATCAATACCGGTACACCGATGAATTCGTTGGTGACGACGGATTTGCTGCGGTCTCTCTTTGTAACGACAACGCCTCTGCATGATGGGGCTGTCATTATCAAGGGAGATCGGATTGCCTGCGCAAGTGCTTATTTTCCGCCGACTCACATAGATCTTCCGCCAAAGTACGGCGCACGTCATCGTGCTGCTATCGGGATTTCTGAAATCACCGATTCTTTGACCATTGTTGTTTCTGAGGAGACCGGAACCATTTCGGTTGCCCAAGAGGGTAAACTGACCGTCATGGATGAAGCCTCCTTGCGTGACTTTCTGTTACGGGCAATGGGTGAGGGTGAAACCGAGGTTTCACGCAGCGTCAAGACCAAGGGGACAGCAAAGAAGTGGATTCCGGTTGAAAAGAACAATATTATCGAATTAAACGACGATGAGAAGAATCTGTTCAAACAGTCTTCAGAGCCAGCTGAAGAATCGTCTGACACTACAGCTAAACCATCCCGCTGGTCTCAGTTTATGGCCTTGTTTTCAAACAATCGTAAGCCGGAAGAAAAACCAGAAGAAGAACAGACGAAGAGTTACAGTGCAGCTAAGGAAAAGGAAGCGGAAGTGAAAACCGAGGTCCAGGAGCAACTGAATCTTGAGCCGGAGAAGAAACCCGCACCGAGGCGTAAGACCAGTGTGAAGATGGAAAGCGCTGATCAGGAAGATGTTGATTCATTGATTGATGGATTAGACGAGCCATCAAAGCCGGTACGAAAATCAACAAAGGAAACAAAATCTGATGGAAGTGAGGGTGATCACCATGAGTAATCAGCGGCAGAATCATGATGAAAAAATCTCGAAGGATAAGCTGGCAGTTGCTGAGCGTATCCGGAATTCCCGAAAAACATTTACAAGAACCTATAAGGGATTTGAATCCGGGTTTGTCCGTTTCTTCCGTTTGTTGAGCGGTTGGATTGATCGAATTCTCTTTAATCCGAAATATGGTGTTCTCGTTGCATTGGCACTCAGTATCCTTGTTGTCAGTGTCATCAATGTTGACAGTGCTAGCAATGATACCAGCAGCTTTGCAAAGAAGATGGAAGTCAAGGTTGTGGTCAACGGCAATGCTGATGTCTATGAGTATTCAAATATCCCGACGACTGTTGAAGTGAATGTCTTCAGCAAGTCCAATGCGGACATCCTGGCATTGGATTCATCCAAGAACAATTACTATGTTGAAGCGGACTTGCGCAATTTTGCGGAAGGATCCTCCAATATCACGCTGACTGCGAAGAATTTCCCTGCATCCGTTACAACTGTGGTCAGTCCTAATGTGATCAATGTCACGATTGCGAAACGCGAAATTGCGAAGTTCAGTGTCACTCCAGAATTTATTAACATGAACTTGCTGAATGATCAGTACGATGTCGGAACGCCGATTTTCGAAACAAGTGAAGTGAATGTCCGTGCATCCAAGTCGACGCTGGAATCCATTTCCAGTGTCAAGGCATTGATTGATGTTTCGAACCAGAGTGCAGAATTCAAGCAGCAGGCAACGCTGGTTGCTTATGACCAATCCGGGAATAAGATGACCAATGTGCTGATCATTCCGGAAACGGTGAATGTGACTGTTCCGGTTACGTCAACCAACAAAGATGTTCCGATAACAATCAATGTCAATGGAACGATTCCAAATGGCAAAGCGATCGAGTCGATAACCTTGGATTCCAATACAGTGCGGATCTATGGCTCACAGTCGACCTTGGATGGGATTACATCTATTCAGAAGACCATCGATGCGACAGAAATTACCGGGGACCTCAGTAAGATCTATCTTCTTGATAAGCCAAGCGGTGTTCGCTTGATGAATCCAAGCAAGGTGAATGTAACGATTAAGCTAGGGGCAGAGACTTCCAAGACGATAGCGGCAGTTCCAATCAACTATAAGAACAATACCAGAGGCTATAAATTCACCATTCTGAATGAAGCTGATATTTCCACGGATGTGAATGTCTTCGGAACAGCAACCAATATCGCTGCCGTTTCTTTGGAAAGTTTCCAGAGTCTGCAGTATGAAGTCTACTTTGATATGACAAATCTTGAGCCTGGTGAGCATACAGTTGAGCTTAAAGTTAAGGCAAGTGATCCTCGTCTACGGTTTGAACTTGTGAAATCTTCAATAAAGATCAATATTACGGAATAGGAGTTTATATGGGTAAATATTTCGGAACAGATGGA
>CALNCD010000046.1 GCA_937874965.1 uncultured Erysipelotrichaceae bacterium
CTTCAACCAGCCGTTTCGTCAATGTACAGTCAGCGACACTTGGATAAAGGGTTCCTCCTGGATGATTATGTACCAAAACAATACTTGATGCACTGGTTTCGAATGCCCCCTTAAATACCTCTCGCGGATGAACCAATGCACTATCCAGGGTTCCGATGAAAAGGATCCGATAGGTCTGGAGCTGATTGCGCTTATTCAAATACAGCGCGATAAAGTGCTCTTGTTTAAGATTACCGATGCTCATGCGTAACCAATCATAAATATGACTCGCGTAGATAGATCAATGTCGTCCCGCAGCTTAGGCTCCAGCATTCGCCGCTGCAGTTCAAAAACCGCAAGAAGCTCAATTGCCTTAATGGTATTTATCCCTTCGAAATCAACAAGCTGGGATAAGGAAAACTGATTGATACGATCCAGACCTTGACTTGCATGAATTAAAGTACGGCTGATTGCCATCGCATTGCTGTTGCGGGTGCCGCTTCGGATAATAATAGCGAGAACCTCTTCATCACTTAACTGTTTGAAACCGTATTTAATTGCTTTTTCACGCGGTCTGAGATCCACCGGAAGCTGTGAAATAGGAGTACTCATTGATGTTTCAATCCCCTCTGACCATGATATGCATGAAAAAAAAGTATACCTATAACTAGATATACTTGATTGAAATTTCACCGAAGCTGGCTCTTCCCTCAAGATAGATTTTCGGGGCATCTGCGGAAGGTGAATTTTTCCGTTGATGGTTTTGCACTGAACCAAAGCTGCTTGAAAGCTGATCAACAACTCTCCACTCACTCGGAATATAAAGAATCACATTCCCCATCTTGCATTCAACATGGACATGAACGCCTGATGGTGAAGGAACGGTTTGATCGAAGTAAACCTTGAGATTTCCCATGGTGCACTCCAGATTCACTTGTTCAAGATTTTTACTGTATAGATAGCGGATATCGTCATGCATACTGACTGAAATTGAAATCCTTTTTTCATCGCTGAAGTTGGTGTCGTAGTGTGTCTCACCAGTATTTTCGATAATTACATCATCATAATCATCTTCATCCTTATCATAATTACCGGTATATACAAATTTGAACTTCCTTTTCCGCCGCTTAAACAATGTGCTGAACCCGATTGAAATAAGCATAGCAGACCCAAGGACATAGTACCATTGAATGATCGGAACACCGAATCCTGCCTGAACTTGCTTCGCAAAAATAAGGTATAGAAAGGCCAATGAAAAGAAAATACCAAACCATTCCAAACGGGGAATGCTTTTAAGAATAATAGAAAGAAAAATCAAGGAAACAATAATATTGAAGAGCGGTATATCCGTGTACCCCAACCCTTTCAAAACCAAGACAGCTGCCAATGCGATGAACATCAGCCCCCAAAACCAATTTCTATTTCTCATAACTATACCTGTGTCTCCTTTCATCAAGACGTCCTTGTAGTTGCTTATAGTAGTGCCGCGAAACATAAACCTGCTTGTAGGATTGTCGAAAAGAAATCAAGCTTGCAGAAGCCAAATTGCGCTGAATCGAGAGTATTTCATTGAAATTCACGATAGCTGATTTGGAAATTCTGACGAAGATAAATGCAAACTCTGTTTCGATTTCATACAACCTTTGCTTAATCTGATACATCTCTTTCTCAGTATGGGCATAAACAGCATCTTCCTCCGATTCAAAAAACAGAATTGAATCAACATCAATATAATACTCGACGCCACGCTTATACCCCTTAATGCCTTGAACACCCGAAACATCCTCCTGCAGTTTTTTAACAAGTTCTGCAATTTGCGGAGTATGCTTGGATGTTCGGATGACAATTTCATCATCGTCCGACGGATCGATGATTTCAACGCGTACTTTCATACTCCTTACCTCACAACTCTATTATACATAATACCATTAACAATCCAATTTCAATCGACTAAGTGGTTAAATTGCGTCGGTAAGTGGTATGATGAACCAAAGGAGAGGTTATTTATGAAATTATTTGAACCATACGAACTCGATTCTATCCACCTGAAGAACCGCTTGGTTGTTCCGCCCATGTGCATGTACCAGGTAAAGAACCATGATGGAATAGCAACCGATTTCCACTATACACACTACACGAATCTAGCCATCGGACAAGCCGGATTGATTATTGTGGAAGCGACCGGCGTGTTGCCCGAAGGACGAATTACCGATAATTGTTTAGGACTTTATCGGGATGAGCAGATTTCACCTTTGAAACGGATTGTGGATAGTGTCCATCAATACGGCAGTTCAATTGCTATCCAATTGAACCATGCGGGACGAAAATCAGAAGCGGTTGATCATATAGATGCCTGTGTTGCACCAAGTGCAATAGCCTTCAACGACCGCTATCGCATGCCTCATGCGTTAAGTGAACCCGAAATCCAGGAAATTATCAGTGCCTTTGCATCTGCTGCCAAACGGGCAGAAGAAGCAGGCTTTGATGGAATAGAAATCCATGGTGCCCATGGCTATCTCATCAATCAGTTCATCTCGCCGGTTACGAATAAGCGCAATGATGTCTACAAAGATCATGGTCTATTTCTGAGACAAGTGGTTGAAGCGACAGCAAAAGCAGTTTCCATTCCTGTATGGCTTCGCTTATCCAGCACAGATTATGAACCGCAAGGCTATACAGTTAAGGACATGATCAATATTTTAACGCCTCTGAAAAACACATTGGCATGCCTTCATGTTTCTTCGGGCGGTGTAACCCTAACCCCTCCGACATCAATCTATCCGGGCTACCAGATTGGCGATGCCCTGATTCTGCGCGAAAAACTCAGATTACCCGTTATCGGTGTCGGTCTTCTTGACTCACCGGATCTCGTCAATTATCTGTTAGAAAGCAATCAGGTTGATCTCGTTGCAATCGGACGGGGACTCCTCCATGATCCATTCTGGCTCATGAATGTCGCTAAAGCACGAAAAAAGGAAGATCTTATCTTCCCATCGTATTTGCGCGGATTCAAGTAATTATCCATGAAACCTAGAAAGCGACCCGTCGCTTTTTTAATTACACTTCATGCTTATTCATCAGCAATGGATACGGATCATGCTCCACGCCGCTGAACAGATCAAAATAAACATAGGTGCAGGCTGTAGCAGTTCCGATTTCAACTTCCATGAGTGCATGACGAACCTGCGGATAAAACTGCTGGTTGATTTTTATCCCTTGAGCATCGATAACCAATGTATCCCTTGATGTCTCGTGCTGAAACTGGTTAAAAACCATCGACGTATCGGCCGGTAAGCACATTTTAAGAAATTCAATGGCGGGAAGATGCTTGCATTGCACATTCGTAATCACTAAGCGATCAAAGGATGACTGGCTGATGTATTGAATCATCTGGTCATGCATTTGATGACAATGGTTGTAATCATTAAAAATCTGAGCATCCATTACACAATAAATCATATCATTCTCCTAGGGTAAGTATACCCTAGAAACCTCCAAGGATTCAAAACATATGATTTAAAAAGATCCCGAAGGATCTTTTTGAGATGATTAGCGTTGTCTGAAGAATAATGGAATATCATTATCAGAATCGTCTTTGGCTTTGTCTTCTTCAAGAATGCCCTCAGAAACACGGTTCGCAGTTTGAATCGGCCCGCCCTTCAAGGTTTCCTTATTTCCGATCGGCAAATCAAATCCAGTCGCAATAACGGTAACGATAATAGAATCCCCGATATTTTCATTGATGGCAATTCCGAAAATGATATCAACGTCACCGCCAGAAGCCTCTGTGATAAAATCAACGACTTCGTATGCATCGTAGATTGAGATGCCTTCGCCGCCTGTAACATTCACGATTGCATTCTGAGCACCGCTGATCTGTGCTTCAAGCAATGGCGAAGTGATGGCACGCTGAGCGGCTTCTTTAGCCTTTTCATCTCCTGAAGCCATTCCAATTCCGATCAAGGCGCTACCCTTGTCTTTCATCACTGAACGAACATCTGCGAAGTCTAAATTGATGAGTGCCGGTACAGCAATCAAATCAGAAATTGTCTGGACACCCTGACGCAGGACATTATCCGCTTCTTTAAAGGCTTCCTGGAACGGAATCCGTCCGATGACCTCCAATAAACGGTTATTACTGACAATAATCAAGGAATCAACATGTTCCTTGAGCTCTTCCAGACCAACAAGTGCCTGGTCCATACGCTTCTTGCCTTCAAATGCAAACGGCTTAGTCACAATACCGACGACAAGTGCACCCGTTTCTTTCGCTAATTTCGCAAACAAAGGCGCAGCACCTGTCCCCGTTCCGCCCCCAAGACCTGTGGTTAGAAAAACCATATCGGCATCATTGACAGCCTCACGAATTTCCTGTTCACT
>CALNCD010000047.1 GCA_937874965.1 uncultured Erysipelotrichaceae bacterium
CGACATTGTCGAAAGGGATACCAAGCTGGGCAAAATCACAGAGTAGATTCTGTGTCAGGAGATGAATAGGTAACATCGGAAGAAAGGGTAGAAATATACTGGCAATAATGACCGAAATCATGTTTCCGAAATTACCGCTTACTGCAAGCTTAATGTATTTAATGATGTTGCCAAATGTTTTCCGTCCTTCGATAATTCCTTCTTCAAGGACGCGTAAATCTTTCTTTAGCAGAATGATGCCTGCGGTCTCTTTCGCAATATCCACAGCACTGTCAACCGAGATGCCAACATCGGCTTGTTTCAATGACAACGCATCATTGATGCCATCGCCCATATAACCGACAGTATGGCCAAGACTTTGAAATCCCTTCACAATGCGTTGCTTTTGAATTGGTGAAAGTTTCGCAAACAGACGGCCTTTTTGAATAGCTTCTCGCAATTCGTCGTCGTTGAGTGCTTCGATTTCGTGTCCAACCATAGCATTGACGGTTGGGATTCCGACCCGATCACAGACTTTGACAGCAACACCCAGACTGTCGCCGGTCAAGACTACAACTTCTACGCCGTGATCATGGAGACTTTTGATGGTTGGTGCGGCACTTTCCTTTGGAGGATCAAGAAATCCGATAAAACCGATGAGAACCATTTCACTTTCATCACTGACACTGAAATGATGTTCATCCGGTATTTCATTCTTCTGGGCGACAGCAATCATCCGTAGTCCCTGATCATTATACTTGAGATAAACATCCATTGCTTCATCGCGAAGAGCTTGGGTTAGCGGAAGAATTTCCCCATTGTATTCAACGAATGAACTGATGGCCATGATTTCTTCTACGGCTCCTTTTGTAATTAATTGCCGCTTTCCGTTCACATTCTGTACGACGACAGACATCCGCCTCCGGGAGAAATCAAACGGAATTTCGTCGATACATTTGTATTCAGCCGATAAAGAATCGATACCTTCACTTTTTGCTCGGTTGATGATTGCGATATCAATCAGGTTCTTTAAACCGGTCTGGAAATAACTGTTCATAAATCCATGACGCAAAACCCGTTTATCATCTTGACCATGAACATCCATATAGCGTTCGAGAATGATTTCATCTTCGGTCAAGGTCCCGGTTTTGTCTGTGCACAGAATATCCATTTCTCCGAATGTCTGTATACCGCTCAGATTCTTGACAATGGTCTGATGCTTACTCATGGCTATTGCCCCACGGCCAAGACCGGTGCTCATAACGACCGGAAGCATTTCCGGAGTAAGTCCAACCGCCAGTGAGACCGCAAATAGAAAGGCTTGCCCCCAATTCTGCTTGCTGATCCCATTGATCACAAAGACGAGCGGAACCAGTATGAGCATGAGTCTAAGCAGGAGACTGCTGATGGATGAGACACCGCGTTCGAAACTGCTCTTGGTTTTCGTATTGTCAAGCTGGACAGACATTGATCCGATGTACGTGTCTTCCCCTGTTGCGATGACAATCGCTGTAGCGCTGCCGCTGACGACATTGGATCCCATGAAACTGATGTTGCTGAGATCAGTAATGCTTTGCGCATTGTCCTGAAGTTCAGCCAGTTTTTCAACGCTGTCTGATTCCCCGGTCAAGGTTGCCTGGGAGATAAACATATCCTTAGTGGAGAGATAGCGGATATCTGCAGGAATCAGATCGCCTGCCCCGAGTTTAATCATATCCCCGACAACCAGTTCTGTGATCGGCAGTTCCTCAAGTTTCTTTTCCCGGTAGACACTGACTGTGTTGGTGACCATGTCCAACAGGTTGCTGGCAGCCTTATTGGAACGCTCTTCCTGAATAAAAGACATTAGCGTCGATACGAAGACCAGCGTGATAATAATTATGACAGTGGTGTAATCCTGCTGCCCAGGTGCAGCATTGATTACATCAGTGAAGAAGGTAACTGCAGAGATGATCAGGAGAATAACATTGAAGGGATTGATCAGTGATTCCATGAAACGATAGATGATAGTGTGGTGGGTTTTGTGGCGAATGATATTGTACCCGTCTTCATCAAGACGTTCCTGGACTTCATCATCATCCAGCCCCATTGGATCACTTTCAAATGACGTGTACAGATCATCAACAGAAAGTGAAGCAATCCGGTAATAGTCGATATGGTTTACTTTTGATTTCCTGGTTTTTTTCATAGCCGTGTCCTCCCTTTGCTTGGTAATTATACCATAGCATCCTTGCTGTTTTTCTTAATTATCGTGAATCTTTGGTGGTATTGTACTGTTAATTTCATCTAAATCTGGTAAAATAAAGAAAAGAGATGGAGGGAGTCTTATGCCAAATGTCATAACACATGGGCTGATGGCTCAGGATGTTCGTAGCCAATTAGAGACACCACACGTAAAACAAGCTATTGAGTCGTACAAGCGCGCTTATTTTCTTGGGTGTAATGGACCGGATATCTTTTTTTATTACAATCAATGGCCATGGAAGGATCAGATTGAAGCTAAGCGGGTCCATGAAATTGGCAACCGGATTCATCAGGATTCTATCAATGCCTTCTATGAATCATGGGTGTGGGCAATCAATAACGAAACCACAGCTGAGAACAAGCAGATTCTTACGGCCTATCTTGCGGGGCATTTAATGCATTGGTCTTTGGATACCATCGCACATCCGTATATTTTCAATCAAAGCGGCGACATGAGCGGAGCGACGAAATATTGGCATTACCGTTTTGAGTCCGCAATTGATTCAAAAATGGTTCAGGAAATCAAGCATCTTCCGTTATCGTCAATCCATTCCTCGTTCTTCCTCCATGTTTCCGAAAAGGAGAGAGCGTTGATCAGCAGGGTTTATTCGACAATTGTCGAGGAAACCTATGAAGTCTATTGTCCGCCGTTCATTCTTGAAGATACAATCAAAACCGGTGAACAGATTCTTCGTCTGATGCACGATCCGAAATCATGGAAAGTCAAAGTAATCGGTTCATTGGAGAAAGTCGTAGCGGAACCCTGGATTTTCAGTTCCCATGTTGTCTTCGGTGAGGAAGAACCCTACGATGTCCTGAATCTTAAGCATCGTGATTGGTGTCATCCGGCAGATAATACTGAAATCTCTGCAGAGTCCTTTGTTGATCTCTATGATCGTTCAATAACACGCGGAATAGAGGTACTTGAGCACTTGGACGGTGCAATCAATGGACAGATGGATAGCTATCTGGATTTTATCGGCGAGAAGAGCTATGACAGCGGCGATAATCTGCATCGTCCTTTCATTTACTATGATAGTGTGTATGAAAGAGGTGATTTTGATGGACATCATTGACCTCCACGCTGATTTGGGTTCTGATTTGTTCACTCATGTCAGTACGTTGGAGGAGGCCATCAATCGTTTCGGTACAGTTCATTTGCCTGGACTGCAGCAGGGCGGTTACCGTGCAGTTGGCGGTGCTTCGTTCTTTGATGGCCAGCAGGATTGGCCGACCATGCAAGCTACAATGATGCGATTCAGGCGGGTGCTTCAGAATTTTCCAGAGGATGTCGTGATTATTGAGAAACCGGATGATTTTGACGATGACCGCCTTGGTGTTGTTTTAACGGTTGAAGGCATGGGTGGTGTCATTGAGGCTCCAGCGGCTGCTGTTGATTGGATGAGCCGATTGGGGATCAAAATCGCATCACTTCAATGGAGTGAAGAAAATGCTTTGTCCACTGGAATCAATGGTGATTTGCGGCGGGGACTGACTCCGTTGGGTAAACAGGCTGTCAAAGCCTTGAATGAAAACCGAGTGATAATCGACGTAAGTCACGCGAATGTCCGTAGTTTCTATGATATGATGAGTCTAACCGCAGGACCGATTATCGCAACTCATTCCAACTGCTTTGCACTTCACTCACATCCTAGAAATCTTACGGATGAGCAGATTCGTCTGATCAGTGAGCATGGTGGCGTTATCGGTTTGGTAGCAGTATGGCCGTTTCTGGAATCATCAAAATCTGAGGATACGATTTATCGATTGGCTGAACACGCAGCACATATCGCTGAGATTTCGTCTATCGAGCATGTTGCCTTGGGGTTTGACTTTATGGACTACTATGGTGAGTCCAATGCATCTGCAAACCTTAAAGGGCTCTCAACGTTCAGCGAAGCACAGAACTGTGTTTCGGTATTTAAGCAATACGGTTTCAGCAATGATGACATACAAAAGATTACATCATTGAATGCAAAGCGGATTGTCAATTCAATATTATAGGAGGTAGTTATTATGCTATTAAATATTAGAGGTAAGAATGTATCAATTACAGAGGCAATGAATGAAAGGACTGAAAAGAAGCTTGAATTCTTGAGTAAGTACTTCACCATTGATGACACCATGCGTGCCAATGTCGTTGTGCAGATCTATCCGGAAGGACAGAAAGTTGAAATCACCATTACGACAAAGATGGGACCGTTACGAGCAGAAGTACTGGGTACAGATTTCTACAGTGCCCTCGACCTCGCTATTGATAAGCTTGAGGACCAGATTCGTCGTCAGAAGACCCGGCTAGGACGGCGCCACAAAGAATCGCTGTCGAAGAATTTTGTTACCGAGATTGAACAGGAAGAAGACAATAGTTCAGATGAACCGGTAAGAACAAAAACAGTCGTTGCTGAAGAGATGGATCTCAGCGATGCGATTATGAAGATGGAAATGCTTGGTCACGCTTTCTATGTGTATACGGATGAAGAGACAGAAGGAGTTGCTATCGTCTATAAACGCAAAGCAGGCGGTTATGGCTTGCTAGAAGTTGAAGACGAATAAATCCCGAGAAATCGGGATTTTTTTAGTGTTGTAATCGGGATTTCGTTTCATTCTGAATAGATATACATGGTCAAGCGTTACCTTGAAAGCTTATGTCGTATGAGTAGGTAAAAAGCTGTTTGCCTTAACGTTAAATTTTATCGTACAATAAAATCTGACGATTATCTTAGTTATTCTTCTGTTTTTAATGCCTTTATCATTTGTAGCCTATGTGATTTACTCGTCGAGAAAATATACAAAACAAACGATTGATTTACTTTATGGCGGCAGCGTTCCAACGCATAAATCTACTCAAGAATAACTAATCACTTATTTCATGATATTTTCTTAAACTTTGAATATTTGCAAGCATTTAATGGTATAATCTATGAAGCAGTATTAAGAATCAATTCGTTGTCTTTTTATTTTAATGAGAATTCGGTATACTGAAGGTACTTGTATCGAGGAGGGTATTATGGGTTTTAAAGATAAATTGAAGAATTTCGTATCACCGATCGAAGAGTCAGAAGAGATTGAATTTGATGCGGATGAAGTTGAAGCATTGAGCGATTATGAGAAGCCGGTCAAGAATTCCGCAAAGCTTCCGACCGATACGAAGATGATTTTGTTTGAACCGCGGACATTTGAGGAAGCTGAGGATATTGCTCGGTATTTGAAAGACAAGCGTGCTGCTGTCGTGAACCTGCATCGTTTACAGCGGGATTATGCGCAGCGGACCATTGACTTCCTGACCGGGGTAGTTTTCGCTCTGGATGGTTCAATTCAGAAGATCGGTCATAATGTCATCTTGTGTACACCGCGGACAATCGGTGTTCAGGGTGAAATCAGTTTAGGAAACGAAGACGAATAATCGGTTTCTTTGAGCAGGCCGGAAAGGAGCTGGTTGTGAGTGAAGTCTTTCAAAATAAAAAAGCAAGGCTATGATCGTTTTGAAGTGGATACTGAAATGACAACACTTCAGGATTCAATCACTTCTCTTGAACAGCAGCTCCACGTTTATAAGCGTCAGAACCAGCAGGTGGCTGAACAGGTTGTCATGATAAAGAATCGTTACAATGCTTTGGTGAGTGAATTAAGTGCGAAGGAGAAGGCCGCTGATCGTATCTCGCGTCTGGCTTTGAAAGAAGCAAATACAGTAATTGATACGGCAAAGGTGAATGCTGATTCGATTATCCGCGAAGCGTTATCTACTGCCCGTCTCATTCTGGTTGAGATTGATCGAATCGGCAATGAGAGCAAAGAAATTAAAGAAGAGTTACGAATAAATGCCATTAAGCTTCAAGAGACAATTGAAAGTCTTGACATTCCGCAGGTTTGGGGGTTTAATTGGGATAGCATTGACGAAGAACAAGACACGTCTGGTTCAACGTTGGATAGAGAGTTTGCAGATGGTGGAAGCAAATCAACGGAGTACTAAGAATATCACTTGGGAGTCAGGTTCTCGATACGTAGGGAATCTCGTTGGCGGCGTTAACGTGTTGAGTGCATAGGTGATCGGTCACTTATGAATTAAGGTGGTACCGCGTTTAGACGTCCTTATCGGGGCGTTTTTTTATTGGAGGAGAGAGTGTATGGATTATAAAGAGACCTTGTTGTTACCAAAGACTGAGTTTGAAATGCGAGGTAATCTTGCGAAGAAAGAACCGCTTATTCTTGAAAAGTGGGAGAAAGAAAACATCTACGCACAGATGATGGAAGCCCATAAAGACGCAGAGCCGTTTATTTACCATGATGGGCCTCCTTATGCGAATGGCAATATTCATATCGGGCATGCTTTAAACAAGACCATTAAAGATATTATCGTGCGTTCTCATTATAAGATGGGCTATTTCACACCGTTTATCCCTGGCTGGGATACCCATGGATTGCCGATCGAAAATGCGATTCAGAAGACAGGTGTCAACCGCAAGGAAATGAGCGTCGCAGCATTCAGGAAACTGTGTGAAGAGTATGCGCATGCTCAGGTCGCCATGCAGATGAAGGATCTTAAGCGCTTGGGAACAGTTGCTGACTATGATCATCCTTATTTAACATTGGCGCCAGACTATGAGGAGCAGCAGATCAGAATCTTTGGAGCAATGGCAATGAAGGGAATGATCTATCAAGGGCTTAAGCCTGTCTATTGGTCACCTTCCAGCGAGAGTGCATTGGCTGAAGCGGAAATCGAATACTACGACAAGAAGGATCCGACGATTTATGTGGCCTTTGATGTCATTGACGGCAAGGGTCTGGTCGATGGGGATCGTTTTGTCATCTGGACGACAACGCCTTGGACAATTCCTGCAAATCTGGCAATTTGCCTGAATCCGGATTTGGAGTATGCTGTTGTTAAGACAGCTAAAGGCAATCTGATTATGCTGAATAGCCGGGTGGATGATCTGATGAAGATCTTTAAACTTGATGATTATCAGATTATCAAGACAATGCCAGGACGTGATTTAGAGTATGTGACTACGAAACATCCGTTTTATGATCGTGAGTCTTTGGTAATCCTTGGCGCTCATGTGACGGATGAAGCAGGAACGGGCTGCGTCCATACTGCACCGGATCATGGGATTGACGATTTCAATATCGGGATGAAATATGGTCTTGAACCTTTTGAACCCGTGGATGAGGAAGGCCGTCTTCGGAAAGTGACAGGAGAGTTCTTGGCAGGACAGACTGTGGATGAGGCCAATAAGACCGTTACCCAGAAACTGGATGAGCTCGGCAATCTTTTGGCACTTGAGTGGATTACCCACAGTTATCCGCATGACTGGCGTACTAAGAAACCGATTATCTTCCGTGCCACCACCCAGTGGTTTGCTTCCATTGAATTAATCCGTAAAGATCTCTTGCGTGAGATTGATAAAGTTGAATGGAAACCGAGCTGGGGCAAACTTCGGATGCATAATATGATCAAGGACCGTGGTGACTGGTGTATTTCCAGGCAACGGGTTTGGGGTGTGCCGATTCCGATTTTCTATTGCGAGGACGGATCACCGATCATTGACAAGGCAGTATTTGACCATGTTGCGGAATTGTTTGGCCGCTATGGTTCAAATATCTGGTTCGAAAGAGAAGCCAAGGATTTGCTTCCTGAGGGATTCACGCACCCGAATTCTCCGAATCATCGGTTTACGAAGGAAAAGGATATCATGGACGTTTGGTTTGATTCCGGATCTTCGCATACTGCCGCCCTTGCGAAATACGGGGTAACCTTGCCTGTTGACCTATACATGGAAGGCTCGGATCAGTATCGGGGGTGGTTTAACTCATCGCTTATTGTTTCAACAGCTGTGTTCGGCACTGCTCCATATAAGAAAATTGTCTCCCATGGATTTATTTTGAAAGATGACGGAAACAAGATGAGCAAATCATCCGGGGATGCTTTGAAGCCAAATGCAATTTTCGATCAGCTGGGTGCGGACATTCTGCGCTTATGGGTTGCTACTGTTGATTACACGGCCGATGCTCCGCTTTCGCAGGAAATCTTAAAGCAAGTTACTGAAAACTACCGTAAGATCCGTAATACATTCCGTTTTATGCACGGTAATCTCAACGGGTTTACTGAAGCGGATTTGGTTGATGTCCAGGATTTGCCGGCAGTGGATAGGTATGTCCTGAATGAAGTCACCCGTGTTAACCGGGAAGGAATTGAAGCGTATCGGACCTATGAGTATGCTGATGTTCAGACAAAGGTCTCCACATTGCTGATTAACGTCATGAGTGCCTATTATCTGGATTTCACGAAGGATATCCTCTATATCGAGAAAGAGGATTCATTGCGCCGTCGGCAGGTTCAAACAGTTCTGTACCATAGTCTTGATATCCTTGTCCGTTTGATGGCTCCGATTCTGGTCTATACGACGGAAGAGCTGTATTCGATTTTCAAGCCGGATGCACAAAGTGTTCATGTTTTGGATTTCTCAAATCACGTCGGGACTCATCTTTCGATGGAAGAAGAAGCTGATTTCAAGCGTCTCTTTGAAATCCGTGAAGAAGTCTTCAAGGTTCTGGAGGTTGCCCGTGCGGATAAAGTGATCGGCAAGGCTTTGGAAGCCGAGGTTGTACTTCATCTGAATGAGAGTGATACAGCACTGCTGAATCGGTATTTTGAAGGGGATTTGGCACAGTGGCTGATTGTGAGCAAGGTCAGCTTTACACAACATCCTCTGGAGCTTGTCAGAACGATTGAAGCCAAGGTCCAACGTGTCGAAGGTCATGTCTGTGAGCGGTGCTGGAACATTGTTGATCATTTGCAGGATGGTGTCTGTGAACGCTGTTATCATGTATTGCATGATTAACGTGACATTTCTTTCATTTTATCATTGATTGATTCTATTTTTAATTCATGTTAGAATTTAAGCATGAAAGGTGGTCTCTTGATGAAAAAAGCAGGTGTCATTGTCCTGGGTGCAACAGCGATTGGTACAGTCATTGCATTGGAATATCTACGACGTACTGGTAAGCTTGGAAAGATCAAAGGCGAAACCAAACGGATTGTCGGTTCCTTTACCGATAACAAGAAACTGGAAATTGAAGGATTGCTGGAACTGAATAAAGCACGGGTCAGAGAAGCAGTTTCAAGTGTCAAGGAAATAACGAACGATACGATTGATAATATCAAAGAAGCAATCCGAGAGGATTAAATGCAGGGCTACAGGGATTCATTCTCTGTAGCTTTTTTTTGAAATGATTCCGTCAGTATCTTGATATGAATTCCTCTTGCAGAAAACGTTTTCTACTGGTATAGTGTAACTAGATATGAGGTATATTATGATTGAAAGACAACTGAATGCATACTTGTTGGAAAAATATGGGGATCAGCTCGAATCCACCTCCGCAGAACATCTTTATGATGCGCTGATTCAAATCACCAATGAACAGATACGTGAACTTCCGAAAATTTCCGGGACAAAGAAACTCTATTATGTTTCCGCGGAATTTTTGCTGGGCAAAATGCTCGCAAGCAATTTGGTGAATTTGCATCTTATTGAAGATGTGCAATCACTTTTGAGTCGTTCCAACATCCGGTTGGAGGATGTTTTGGCACTTGAAGTCGAACCCTCATTGGGAAATGGCGGGTTGGGTCGGCTTGCGGCATGTTTCATCGATTCAATGGCTGCCCTGAATCTGCCTGGAGATGGTATCGGTCTTTTTTATCACTTCGGATTATTCAAACAGGTTTTTGAAGATCTGAAGCAGACCGAAATACCTGATCAATGGTTGAATGGCAATGTTTGGTTCCGTAAAACTGAAGATCGTTTTCCTGTAAAACTTGGTACGAAAGAAGTGACTGCAGTGAAATATGAGATGGATGTTGTGGGCTATCACAAGAGCAAGAATACATTGCATCTGTTTGATTTGGAAGGTGTTGATGAAACGTTGATAGACACTGGAATTCAGTTCGATCAGACGAAGATTGAAAAGAACCTGACACTGTTTCTCTATCCTGATGATGCTACGGAAGAAGGACGATTATTGCGGATTTATCAACAGTATTTCATGGTTAGCAGCGGAGCCCAGTTGATTTTATATGAGTATGCGAAGACGGGATTTCCGCTTAAGGAACTTGCAGATCATATCATGATTCAGATTAATGATACACATCCGACGATGATTATTCCTGAGCTTATTTTCCGGCTGGAACACTTGGGCCTTGCTCAGGAGGAAGCAATCGATCTGGTGATAAAGAGCTGTGCTTACACCAATCATACGATACTGGCTGAAGCACTTGAGAAATGGTCCCTAAAACAGCTGGAACAGGTCATTCCGCACCTTGTTCCGATTATCAGAGTATTGGATCAACGGGTTAAGCAGCAGTACAGTGATTCGTCTGTCTATATTATTGATGATCAGGATGTGGTTCATATGGCGCATATCGATATTCATTTTTCTTCAAGTGTCAATGGCGTGGCAAAGCTGCATACTGAAATTCTGGAGGATACTGAACTTCATCATTTTTATACGATTTACCCAGAGAAGTTCAGCAATAAAACAAACGGAATTACTTTTCGGCGCTGGATCAGTTCCGCAAATCCGGAGTTGTATCAGCTTATTCAGGAGACAGTGCAGCGGGACATCAACATCGATTACCAGGCATTGTCTTATCTGATGGCGTATCAGGACAACGACCGATTCAAAGATCGGCTTGTCCAAATAAAAACACGGAAACGCAACCAGTTTATGGCGCATATAAAACGGACACAGGGAATTGACTTGCCGAAAGATGCTATTGTGATTACACAGATTAAGCGTATGCATGAATATAAGCGTCAGCAAATGAATGCATTATCAATTATTCATTTATATCAACAGATCAAGCAAGGTCATCTTCCTCAGCGTCCTCTTGTCTTTGTCTTCGGTGCCAAGGCAGCACCTGCCTATGTATCCGCTAAGGATATCATTCATCTGCTTTTGGTTCTCTCCAAAGTTATTGAGAATGATGCTGAAGTTTCGCCCTATCTACGGATAGTCTTTATTGAGAACTATAATGTGACAGAAGCAGAAATTGTCATTCCTGCGACTGATATTTCAGAACAGATATCACTTGCTTCCAAAGAGGCGAGCGGTACCGGCAATATGAAATTCATGCTGAATGGGGCATTGACTTTAGGGACGAATGATGGCGCGAATGTTGAAATCCGTGAACTTGTCGGTGATGATAATATCTTTATGTTTGGCGAAAGCAGCGAGCAAATCATTGATCATTACCTCAAAAAGGATTATCATCCAGAAGACTACTATCAACGTCCGCTTGTGAAGTCATGTGTTGATTTTATCACTGGAGAGCAGGCATTGGCCTATGGTGATAAGACGATGCTCAGCCGTCTCAAGGAGGATCTGATTCATAAAGACTGGTTTATGGCACTCCTTGATTTAGAAAACTATATCCAAGTCAAACAAGAAATGATCAATGCGTTTGAAAATCGGCCGAAGTGGGTTAAGGCGATGATAGTAAACATTGCGAAATCCGGGTTTTTCTCAAGCGATCGGTCGATAGAAGACTATAACCGAGATATTTGGAAACTGAAATAAGGGGGAGATAGCATGAAGAAAAAGACGGGAATATTGCTTCCACTGTTTTCTTTGCCGGGTAAATATGGCATTGGAGATTTTGGGAAAGTTGCTTTTGACTACATTGATATGTTGAAGGATACCGGGATTGATCTGTGGCAGATATTGCCGTTGAATCCGGTTGGTTTCGGCTATTCGCCGTACCAGCCTTTCTCATCGTTTGCCGGTGATGAAATCTATATTGATCTCGATGATTTCGTGAATCGGGGCTGGATCCAGGAAGCCATTGATCCTTTTAACGAACATTCAAATCGAGTGTCTTACCATGATGTCCATGAATATAAGAAGAAGTGGCTCCGAAAAGCGTATGAAGTATTCAGGAAGCTGGATGGGTTCAAAACAAGTGAGTACCTTGATTTTGCTGCTGAGGCACATTGGCTTGATGATTATTCGCTGTTCATGGTTTTCAAGCAGAGAAACGGTCTGAAGAGTTGGGTGGATTGGCCAGAACAATACCGTGATTGGTCTGCTGAGGATGCCCTTTCATCAGCAGATGACTATGAAGTCGGCTATACGAAGTTCACGCAGTTTGTTTTTTTTCAGCAATGGTATGCAATCCGTGATTACGCAAATCAAAAGCAGATTGAAATTATGGGGGATATTCCCTTTTATGTCGGATTGGATTCAGCTGACGTCTGGGCCAATCGCTCACTCTTCCTGTTGCGAGAAAACCAGCCAATTTTCATAGCCGGTGTTCCTCCGGATTATTTTTCCGAGACCGGGCAGCGGTGGGGGAATCCGATCTATGATTGGGAAATGCTCAAGAAACTTGACTATAAGTTCTGGATTGACCGGCTCAGCTGGAATAACCGCCTTTTCGATATTGTTCGTCTCGATCATTTCCGGGCTTTCGATACGTACTGGAAGATCAACAGTGCTTCTCCTACGGCCGTTGAGGGTGTTTGGGAACTTGGTCCTAGTTTTGATTTTTTTGATCATCTGTTCAGGGTTATTCCTGATTTGAATGTCATTGCTGAGGATCTCGGTGATTTGAGACCGGAAGTCCGGGAATTGAAGGACTACTATAAACTGATGGGGATGAAGATCATTCAGTTTTCTTTAGATGCTAACGAAAACAACAATAACTTCGGTGACAGTGAAAACCTGATTGTCTATACCGGGACTCATGATAATCAGACCATTGAAGGATGGTATCAGCTCATTGATGAAGACAATCAGCGCTATGTCAAACAGGTTTTGAATGAGAATGGCATTACGGGTGAGAGTATCAGCGAAAAATTGGTCAACTATGCGCTGTCTTCGATTGCCAATGTCGTGGTTATCCCGTTGCAGGATGTTCTGGGGCTGAAAGATGATGCCCGCATCAATGTTCCCTCGACAATCGGATCACCGAATTGGGAATGGAAACTTACAGGCTTCCAGGAAACACGAGCAGGACTGTCACGCTTCAAACAGCAAATAAAGCACTATAGAAGCAAGTAGAGTGTGATATAATATCCAAAAGGTGATTTATGGCTGCAAATATAAAGGATGTCGCCCGTGCTGCGGGACTCTCAATTTCAACTGTTTCAAAAGCGCTCAATAATTATCAAGGTGTCAGTCAAGATACAAAAACACTGGTAAAGAAGGTTGCTGATGAATTGAACTATGTGCCTAACCGAGTTGCATCGGCACTTTCTTCAAAGCGGAGTTTCCGGGTTGGAGTCGTTGTCTATATCAATAAAAACTATCAGGCGATTGATGAGTTGAATATGCAATATATATTAGGTGTCATTTCTGCTGCGAAAGAACTGAATCTTGAGGTAGTTCCGATATTTGATTCATTTCTTGATGGACTGGACAAGGACGGTATTATTCAATATTTCAATAAGAATCAGCTCGATTCGATCATTTTGTTTGGGCTGAATCGTCAGCGTCAGCACATTATTGAAATT
This sequence comes from uncultured Erysipelotrichaceae bacterium, assembly GCA_937874965.1. Lineage (GTDB taxonomy): Bacteria > Bacillota_I > Bacilli_A > Erysipelotrichales > Erysipelotrichaceae > CALNCD01. The sequence continues at coordinate 13,731 of CALNCD010000047.1, forward strand.
ATCGAGGATCAGCTCTTTAAAGTAGTGCTTGTCGATGCTTCAATCACGAATGCTTCGACTTCTGCGGTTTCCATTAATCATACCTCTGCCCAAGCTGATATTATCCAGGAACTCAGTGAGCGTTTCAATATCCGCAATCTTCTTTATATTGCTGGTGATCAATATGGATTCGTAACAGCGATGAGGTTACTGGGTGTCGTACAGGCGTGTGAGCGTCAGCATATCGATTTTGATGTTGAATACGGGGATTTTTCAGAACGGAAGGCATTTGAACTCGTTCTGGAATCCAGAAAGAAGTATGATGCCATTGTCTGTGCATCTGATTTGATGGCAATCGGTGCTTCCCAAGCAAATAAGCAAAAAATGATGAGCCGTATTGTGACGGGTTTTGATGGCATAACCTTACTTGGTTACATTGATGAGAACATCATCACCGTCAAGCAAAATTTCTTTGAGATTGCCTCCCAGGCTGTCCTTGAGATTACTCGGCTTTTAGCCGGGGAACAAGGAAGGAAGGTTTTTATCCCCTACGAAATCGGCTATGTTAAACAAGAGAGAAGGTAAGAATGTGGTACAAAACAGTCGCTATAATTCCAAGACTATTGATGATCAAATTCCACGAGAACCGTTTTCGGAAGAGGTTGAGGCCATTCGGCTTCGTCCCGGAGAAATTCTGGCACGATTGGATGCCAAGTCTATTGCCTATATTCCTTTGGGGACAGTGGAGTGGCATGGCAGGCATAATCCTCTTGGTGTCGATTTATTCAAAGCTGACGAACTCTGCAAGGCAGTGGCTCGCAAACTCGGAGGAATCGTCCTGCCCGCAGTCTATGGTGCTGCGGATGCTCATATCCAGAATGAATATGGTCTGCACATCGGTATGGATGCTTTTGCCGGCTTTCCGCTAGTTGGCAGTTATTACTATGTCGATGTTCCTGTTCTGGTGGATTACATTTCGTCGATTGTCCGTAATCTATTGGATCGGGGAACAGAACTGGTTGTCCTTGTATGCGGTCATAATCCTCCTGTACAAAGGGACATGATGAATCAGGTGGCTTACCGATTTAGAAAAGAAGAACGCTTAAGCAGAGTACTTTCATACATGGAATTTGATGGGCTTGAGGCTGATAGTCCTTTTGCTCAGGGAGATCATGCTGGCTATTATGAAACGTCATATATGATGCATTTGAAACCGGATCTGGTGAATCTTGCAGCCAATGATAACTGCATCAACCAGGATTTAGGTGTTGGTAGTGCCGAACCAGTATCAAACGCTAACGCATCATTTGGAGAGGCGTGTTTTACACATCACGTTGCCGGGTTAATCCAATGCATTGACCACCATTACAGCCAGCTGATGAATCAATCCTGAATATCCGATAACTAGGGTTAATGAACATTGAATTTGTTGAAGACAATGCTTGACAACGGTGAACTTAATTGATATTATGCAGTTAAAGGAAAACGTTTTCTAAGGATGGTAAGAAAAATCTATGGAACAAAAAGTACTTGTTATCGGAAGTTTGAACATCGATTTTACATACAGGTGTAAGCGTTTACCTTTGCAAGGCGAAACGATTCATTGCGAGGATCAGTTTACCAGCTTTGGCGGAAAGGGTGCGAATCAGGCGATCGCAGCGAGACAGTGTTATGAACAGGTCTATTTTGCAGGCGCGTTAGGGAATGATTCCTTAGGCAAGAATTACCGGAATCATTTGCATCATCTTGGATTATCGGATGAATACATTGAAACCGTTGATACACCTACCGGAACAGCCGTTATTCTGATGGGTCATGATGATAACATGATTGTTGTCAATGGCGGGTCGAACTTTGAAGTTAATGACGGCTTGGTCAAAAGGGCAATTGATACCCTTCAGCCATCCGTTCTTGTCTGCCAGCTTGAAGTGCCGTTGCAAACGGTTCAATTCGCTCTTGAGTATGCTCATGGCTTAGGAATCAAGACAATCCTCAATGCCGCGCCGATGCCCCTTGGCTTTCCACGGGAAATACTTGAATCCGTGGATTGCTTGATTGTAAACGAAACAGAACTGGCTGAATTGACAGGAATAGAAAATGGATTGATTCCTGCATCATCACTTGTTCTGGAGTTTGGAGCTGCATCAGTAATTTCAACCCTTGGCAGCAAAGGCTGTATTTATCTCGATCGAACACAGACAATCGAGCTGCCTAGCTATCCTATCCAAGTCATTGATACAACAGGCGCTGGTGACACGTTTGTCGGTGTCTATGCCTCATGTCTTGCCTTGTCATTGCCGGTTATTGAGTGTCTTAAAAATGCGACAGCAGCAGCTTCACTTTGCTGCATGAACCAGGGAGCTCAAAACCTTCAGTTGAACACTGAAAATGTTCAGCGATTCATTCGAGAGAATGAATAATCACATTACGTTCATAATAATATTAAAGGAGGATATTATGAAGAAAATAGTCAAGTTAGGAGTTGTACTTTTACTTGCGTTTGGTATGGTTGCCTGTGGCAAATCGTCAAGTAACGAATCGAAGTCATTGGTAATCTATCAGAACAAAGCTGAAATGACTGAACCGCTTCAGGCTTACGCCAAGAAGTGGGGCGATGAAAATGGTGTTACCGTGACCGTTAAAACGTGTACAGGATCGTGTGATTACGGTGCACAGATGAAGGCAGACATCAATGCTGGTGAAACATCTGATATCTTCTTGGTTGAAGGACTGCAAGGTTACAATCAATATAAAGATATCATCGCGCCAATGGATGGAGAAGCATGGACATCAGAAACGAATTATGCTTTCAAAGTCGATGGTAAGACGTATGGTTTCCCTGTAGCTGTTGAAGGCTGGGGTCTTGCATATAACAAGGATATTCTTGATAAAGCCGGAATCGATGTTGCGACATTGAATACGTACTCTGGCTATAAAGCTGCATTTGAAAAACTTGAATCGATGAAGACTGAACTTGGATTAACCGGAGTTGTATCAAATGTTACCGCTTCAGGGAATACTTGGGTTATGGGAAATCATGATTTCAATGCTTACTTATCAAGCGGACTTGCTTCAGATGATCGTACAGTTCTCGATGCGACATTGGCTGGTAAAGTTGATGAAACACGGTTGCAGAACTATACGAAGTGGGTTGAACTCCTGTTTGCTCACACGGATACGCGTTTATTGACTGTCGGTACATCCGATGAACAGTTTGCCCTCTTTGGCGAAGGGAAATATGCCTTTATGCATCAAGGAACATGGGGCGATATCAACGTGAAAAATGCCGGCGGAACATTCAACATGGGCTTTGCTCCATATGGTACTTTGGGTGAAACAGCTGCTGATGGCCTGTTCATTGGAGCATCATCCTTCTATGTCCTGAACAAAGATTCAGCCAACATTGATCTGGCTAAGAAGTTCCTGAATGAATTGGTATCAACTGAAGCCGGACAGAAAGTCGTTGTTGAAGAAGTCGGATTGATCTCTGCATTCAAAAACAATGCCTATTCACCAAAACTTCCTCTCTCTGCATTCGTTGCTCAGTGGGTAAGTGATGGAAAGCCTGCCTATTCATTCTCAAACATTTATTCCCTGCCTGATGGATTCGGAACGAATGGCGTAGGACCTATCTTCGGATTATTTGCGAATAAGCAGATTACATATGATCAATTCTACAAGCAGATGAAGGATAAGATTGAATCTATTCCTACGATGTAATTGATGATAAACATTGAGAAAGGGAAACTCCCTTTCTCAATTTCAGATAGGAGCGTTTATGAAGAAGTATTTAAAAAAGAATCTGGCCTATTATCTCTTTGTCTTTCCGGCGGTGCTTGCCTTTATCCTTGTCGTGGCTATTCCTTTTATACTGGGAATCATCTACTCATTTACAAACTGGAAAGGCTATGCCTCAGGTTCCATTAATTTTATCGGATTGCAAAACTACGTTCAGAGTCTTCAGGATAACAAGTTTATCTATTCTGTCATTATCACGGTAATCTTTGGACTGCTGAATTTTCTGTTTATCAACCTGGTTTCCTTTTCGTTGGCTTTGATGGTTTCATCAAAACTCAAGGGAAGAAATCTCTACAGAACAGGATTCTTTGTTCCGAACCTGGTGGGGGGATTGGTCTTAGGGTACATCTGGCAGTTTATTTTCAACAGTATCATACCAATGGTCGGATCAAATATCGGGAATAGTTTCTTGGCCAACACTTATTTTCTATCGAATTCAAAATTAGCAGTCGTCGCTCTGATTTTTACATCAACTTGGCAATATGCCGGCTATATCATGATGATTTATTACACGGCACTTCAGGGAGTCTCGAAAGATCTGATCGAATCGAGTTCACTTGATGGTGCAAATTATCTTCAGCGGCTCAAAAACATTATTATTCCAAGCATCATGCCGGCGTTTACGATTTCATTGTTCTTGACGTTGGCAAGCTCATTCCAGCAGTATGATGTTATCGTTTCTTTAACCGGCGGCGGTCCTGCGGCGATCTTCAACGGTCAAAGTGTTCAGTCAACTGAATTGCTGGCTGTAAACATCTACAATACTGCGTCTGTTCAAAATCAAATGGGTCAGTCGCAAGCGCGAGCTGTTATGTTCTTCGTTGCTCTAGCCCTCATTTCAGTCTTGCAGACATCAATTACAAAGAGAAAGGAGATTGAAAGCTAATGAAAAAGAAAATTATCAGAATCATCCTTGAAGTTCTTGCGGTTCTTATCTTTTTGATCTATATTTCTCCTCTAATTCTCGTTGTTATAAACTCCGCAAAAACCGGGAGTGTCATTACGACCAATCCGCTGTCCTGGCCAACGAATTGGGGAACATTGATCGATAATGTGAAAGCTGTATTGTCAAGTCCTACGGTTCAATACGGAAAGTCATTCTTATCCAGTGTCATTATCACAGTCTGTTCACTGATCTTGATCACAGTTGTTTCCTCAGTTGCAGCCTGGGCCATTGTACGACGTAAGACCAAAGGTTCTAATATCCTCTATTACATGTTCGTGGCTGCGATGGTTATTCCGTTTCAGGTTGTCATGTATCCTTTGATTTCCTGGTTCAAAACAATAACAGATACCGTAACCATGCCTTTGTTCGGCTTTTCGTTACTAAGATCCTATCAGGGGATGATCTTCGCCTATCTGGGATTCGGTATCTCCAAAGCGATCTTTATGTTTCATGGATTCGTTAAAGGCATTCCCTATGAGATTGAAGAAGCTGCGCGAATTGACGGCTGCAATCAATTCCAGGTCTACACAAAAATTATCCTGCCGATGCTTAAGCCGATTATCGTTACTGTGGTTATCTTGAATGGCATCTGGATTTGGAATGACTTCCTCTTGCCGCTGCTGATATTAGGCAAAGGAAATGCAATTCAAACCTTACCGTTGGCGGTTTCAAACTTTGTCGGTGCCTATGTTAAGCAATGGGATCTCATCTTGACTTCGACGCTTATCGCAATTGTGCCTGTCCTTATTATCTTTATATTCGCGCAAAAACAGATTATTCGTGGAATGACTGAGGGAGCTGTTAAATCCTGATGGAAAAACACAAGGTTATTATTGATACTGATTTAGGCAGTGATGTTGACGATGCTTTTGCACTTCTTTATATGAAAAATCATCCGGCAGTTGAGCTGTTGGGGATTACCACGGTGAGCGGTGAGGCTTCGGTTCGCGCGCAATTGATAGTGATAGGTAAGTCTTTGAAGTTATCTCCAACTTTTCCCCCACTTCACACC
>CALNCD010000048.1 GCA_937874965.1 uncultured Erysipelotrichaceae bacterium
TTCCCTACACGACGCTCTTCCGATCTTAAAGCTTTACCTGATTCTCAATGATATTCAGATCCGGATGAAGAAGCAGCATCTTCCCCAGATTTCAGAACAGTATCATGATGATTTGCTGAGGTCCTATCAATATGTTGCCGCCATCCAGCGTTTATTGACTGAAGAAGTATTGAATGTTGCAATTTTGAATGGAACGGTGAATGAAGCCATCGATTACATTTATCGTTTGCATAACAATGTTAACAATCTGATTGGTGTTGCGACGATGGCTGAGAGCGCTATTGTCTACGCCAATAAATACCGATCAACATTCCTGGATATCAATGCTGATCTGAATCGGGCCGAGTTTGCATTCAGAAATGGTGAGTATACGCAGTCGCTGTCGACGATTGTCAATGCGATAGACCGTCATCAGCCTGGGATATCCCATGAAGAATTTATAAAGGAGAACTCACAGAGTGCCTAATGCAATTTATCTGGACTATGTCAGTTCAAGTCCGGTGCTTCCTGAAATTATTGCGGATTATCAGCGGTTGCTAACGCAGTATTACGCCAACAGTGATGCGATCCACGACCTCGGCCGTGAAATCGCATCACTTGTTGCGCTTTCTCGTACGAAGACAGCAGAACTTCTTGACGTCAGCGCCCGGGATTTATTCTTCACTTCCGGAGCAACCGAGTCAAATAATGCAATTATCAAAGGTATCGCCTTTGCCAATCGCTCCCGGGGGAATCACCTGATTACCAGCTCGGTCGAGCATAGCTCTGTTTTTGAGACATTCAAATACCTGGAACAGAATCATGGCTTTGAAGTTACCTATCTGGATGTGGATAAGTTCGGGCAGATTGATCTCGTCAGTCTTGATCAGAGTATCCGTCCTGATACCACCTTGGTGTCCTTGATGGCCATTAACAATGAAACTGGAGCACAGTTTCCGGTGGAGGCAATCGTTGAATGCGTTAAAGGTCATCCTCATACATTCCTGCATGTTGACGGCGTACAAGCTTTGGGAAAGTATCCGCTTGATCTTTCTCGTGTTGATGCTGCAAGTTTTTCAGCTCATAAGATCGGAGGCTTGAAAGGCAGCGGGTTGATGATGGTGAAAAGCCATGTGGCGATGGATCCGTTGCTGAATGGCGGTCATCAGGAAAATGGCCGCAGAGCCGGCACATTGAATGCTTTGGCTGATATTGTCTTTGCGAAAACGCTGCGTCTAAGCCTGGAACACTACGCGGCAAATGAATCACGTATTGATCGGATGCACCGTCGTCTTATTGAAGGGCTTGACTCATTTGGCGTGGTTCATGTGAACTCCCCCGAACACGCATCTCGGTATATTCTCAATTTTAGTGTGGACCATATCCCGTCCGAGATTCTGTTGAATGCATTGAATCAGCGTTCGATTTATGTATCCGCACAAAGCACATGCAGCTATGAAGCCAATACACCTTCACGTGTACTGACGGCTATGGGTTTTGATCGGGAGCGTGCTTTGAACTCTGTCCGGGTCAGCCTATCATATCTGACTCAGAACCAGGAGATCGAGGTATTCCTGAACGCGCTAAAGGAGATTATTGATTATGTCAAACACTGATTATCATTATATTCTGGTTCGCTATGGCGAACTATCCACGAAGGGGAAGAACCGTCTTTCTTTCATTAACCAATTAAAACGCAATATCAAGGAAGCCCTGTTTCAGTTTTCGGCACTCACGTATCAAGAAACCTATGACCGGTTATACATTACGTTGAACGGTGAGAATCCAGCTGATGTTTCAGCGCTGCTCCAGAACGTCTTCGGCATTATTTCCTTTTCATGGGCCTATCAGTGTCCCTCTGAAATTGATGCGATTGCTGAAGCAGCAACCCGTTTGGCAAAGGCTGAGTCCGGTGAAACCTTTAAAGTCATTGCACGTCGTCATTACAAGCTTTTTCCGATGCTGTCTGATGAGATTAATCGTGCAGTTGCGGGTCATATCCTTGACGAAACATCCTTGCGTGTCGATGTCCACCAGCCTGATATCAAGGTTTGGATTGAGGTCCGTCAGGATAAAACGTTTATCATGGTCAATATGATAAAGGGATCCGGAGGTTACCCGGTAGGAATCGGCGGCAAAGCAATGATGATGTTATCCGGCGGTATTGATTCACCGGTTGCTGCTTATCTGATGATGAAGCGTGGCGTTAAAGTGGATATGATCCACTTTGCCTCTATGCCTTATACCTCCGCTCAGTCTTTGCAGAAAGTCAAGGACCTGACCAAGCTGCTTACCCCTTATCAGTCCTCTATTCGTCTGAATGTCATTCACTTCACAACGATTCAGCTGGCTATCAACAAGGTGGTCCCTGAGAGTTATACGATTACAGTCATGCGCCGGTTCATGTTCAGAATTGCAGACCGATTAGGTCTTGATACCCGCTGTCTTGCAATCGCAACCGGTGAGAGCTTGGGACAAGTGGCTTCACAGACACTTGATAGCATGCGAGTGATCTCTGCAGTGACCTCTTTGCCGGTTCTTCGCCCGGTGCTGACATATGATAAGAATGAAATTATTGATTGTTCAAAACGGATTAGGACCTACGAAACATCCATTCTGCCTTTCGAGGATTGCTGTACAATTTTCACACCGCAGAAACCGACCACAAAACCCCATCTGAATAAAGTTGAATTTTATGAATCTAAATTGGATATCGAGGGATTAATCAACGAGTGCTTGTCCCAAGTCGATGTTGAGTATATTACACAGAAGCAGACTGCAGAAACAGACGATCTGTTCTAGGAGGAATCAAGATGGCATTTGAAAATCTATCGGACCGCTTATCGCAAGCGATGAAGAAACTGAGTGGACAAGCTCAGCTTACAGACAAGAACATGAGTGAAATGCTTGGCGAAGTTCGGATCGCCTTACTTGAGGGTGATGTCAGCCTGGATGTTGTCAATCATCTTATCGAGGCTGTTCAGACGAAAGCAAAAGGCATGGATGTCATCAAATCAGTCGATCCATCCCAGATGGTGGTTAAGGTCGTCAATGATGAGCTGGTTGAGCTGCTTGGTGAGAAAGAAGCAACACTGAATCTCGAAAGTCATCCAAGTGTCATCTTGATGGTGGGTTTGCAAGGAACCGGGAAAACAACGTCTTCGGCAAAAATAGCCAATTACCTGAAAAACAAGCAGGACAAGAAGGTGCTTCTGGTCGCTGCCGATTATTCTCGTCCAGCCGCGATCCAGCAGCTTCAGGTTCTGGGTGAACAGATCGGCGTAGATGTTCATACTGCAGACAACGTTTTGGATAATGTCAAAGAGAGTCTGGAATTCGCAAAAAAAGAGAACTACGATGTCGTGATTATCGACTCTGCTGGACGGTTGCACATTGATGAGACCTTGATGGATGAATTGAAAACGATTGAATCCTTGAGTGCTCCGGATGAAATTCTGTTGACTGTGGATGCAATGAGCGGACAGGATATTATTCATGTTGCTCGCGGATTTAATCAGGCATTGCGAGTGAGCGGTCTGGTTGCGACGAAGTTTGATGGCGATTCGCGCGGCGGAGCCATTCTTTCAGTGCGTTATGAAACGGGTGTGCCTATTAAATTTGTAGGAACGGGCGAGAAGATTGAGCAATTGGAACTCTTCTATCCTGATCGTATCGCGTCACGGATTCTAGGGATGGGTGACATCTTGACCCTTGTTGAACAAGCTCAGGAAAAGATGGATATGGAAGCTGCTGAAAAGGCTGCTGAGCGTATGATGTCTGGTGAGTTTACATTGGAAGATATGCTAACTCAGCTGGAACAGGTCAAGAAGATGGGACCGCTCTCGGGTATCATGAAAATGCTGCCGGGAATGGGAAACATGAAAGAGATGATGAAACAGGTCAATGATGACCAAGCGGATGCTTCAATGAAGAAAACCAAGGCTGTTATCCAAAGTATGACAAAACAGGAACGCAAGAATCCTGACTTGCTGCGGGCTTCCCGGAAAAATCGGATTGCCAAAGGTGCCGGTGTGTCTACGACGGATGTTGGACGGGTGATTTCTCAGTATGAGAAGACAAAGAAACAGATGAAACTTGTTTCCCGGATGTTCGGCGGGATGAAATAAGGGATAATTCTTGTAAGGGGAGGAGAGAACTGTGAAATACTATGGTGGTATAGAAGCGGGCGGAACAAAGATGATTTGTGCCGTAATGAATGAAGATGGGGTGCTGGCTGAGCGTTTTGAGTGTCCGACGACAACCCCTGAGGAGACCATGCCTAAACTCATACATTTCTTCAATAGCTACACTATTGAAAGTTTGGGTATCGGATGCTTTGGTCCGATTGATGTTCATAAATCATCATCAACTTATGGACACATTCTGCAAACGCCAAAAAAAGCATGGCGTAACTTTGATTTTCTGGGAAGCTTTCAGAAGGCTTTTTCAGTGGAAACGGTGTTTACGACAGATGTCAATGCTGCTGCTTATGGTGAAATGATCTCAGGTACTGCAACGAACAACCGGAATTTTCTCTATATAACGATCGGCACCGGTATTGGGGTTGGGGTCATTATCAACAGAGAAATCTATCATGGGTTTACGCATCCTGAGGCCGGGCATCTATTAATCCGCAAGCATGCGGATGATCATTTTTCAGGAAGCTGTCCAAATCATCATGATTGCCTTGAAGGTCTGGCAAGTGGTCCTGCAATTGAAGCAAGATTCAAGAAAAAAGCCTTTGACCTTTATGAAGATGACCCTTTCTGGACGATAGAGGCCTATTATCTTGCCCAGGCAGTCTATAATTATGCACTGACTGTTTCTCCCGAATGTGTTATATTCGGCGGCGGTGTCAGTAAGCAAAGGCAGCTTCTTCCGCTCATTCAAAAGGAACTTGAGCAGCTGAATATGGGTTATATTGCGCTTCCTGATCACAAGTCATTCCTGAGGCATTGACAACTGAATGATAATGCTGGCGTCATAGGTGCGATTGAATTGGGGAAGAGCATCCTTTAGGCTGATAATAATTGAGTAATGGAGATCCAGGGTAAAGAATATCCTGGATTCCAGAGTATAAAAAACTGGCGTGATGACCTGAATTCCTTTGTCTTTGTGTAAGATGCGAGGCTCTGGTTGAAATCTGTCCGTTTTTTTAGACTGAAGTTGTCGCACGTGAAATAAAATGAACATCAATGCATTCCTGAAGGGTTTCACGGGTGTCACGAAGCAGGAGTTCGATAGCAGTTCGCGCCAGTTCAGCTTTATCTTGAGCAACTGTTGATAAGGGAAGAATTGCCGATTTCGCTGCAGTGGAATCATCAAATCCGATAACTTCGAAAGATATTTAAAAATGCAGCAGCATGAATATCATTGGTGAAAGCAACACCTATCTTTGAAGACCCGAGCTGCTTTAATTCATGATAGAACTCCGTCAGAATAACATCGTCCATGGCATTGTCCTTGGTAAAGGTTCTTTCGAAGCTATGGCATTGAAGGGTATTACTGAGACAATACTGAAGAAAGGCCTCTTGCCGTAAGCGGGCTGTTCGAATTGAACCTGATTGACTTGAACAGTATACCAGATGATCACAGCAGCTTTGATGCAGGATTTGGGCCTGGATTTCACCGCCTTTGCGATTATCGGAAACAACACCCTTGATATGATTGGATTCACGCTCAATTCCGACTACATTCGGACTTATTGTGCTGAGAATTTTTGAATCGAGCGTATTTGAAAGATTAAGGATGCCGTTGACTTGATAGGAATTCAATTCTTTGATGTAATTTACTTCTTTCGCTGCATCGGATGAAGAGTTATAGATCAAGCATTTAAGATGATAGACTTCAGCAACCTTGAGAATTTCTTCAAGCAAATTGCCATAAAAATCATAGGAAAGGTTCGGGACAATCACCCCGATTAATTCTGATCGTCCGGTTGCGAGAACTTTCGCGAAGGCATTTTTTGCATAGCCCATTTCGTCAATCGCACGTTCGATTTTTTCTTTGCTTTTAACCGCAACGATATCAGGCGAGTTGAAGTATCGCGAGACAGTTGCAATGCTTAGTTTCGTTGCCTGGGCAATGGCCAGCATCGTACTTTTTTCTTTCAAGTGTATCACCATCATCATTATACACCAAATTGATGTAAGCGTATATCATTTTTACTTGCATTCTCAAAGACAACCTGTTAGAATCGAAATGTAAACGTATATCATTTTATACGTGAGGAGGAAATCTATGAGCAATGAACCTATTGTTGAAGCATTGATTGAAGGTGTGGGCGGGGAAAGCAACATTGTCAGTTTTGAGCATTGCGCGACACGGCTGAGAATTATCCTGAAGGACAATTCAAAGGTGAATAAAGAAAAATCGGAGATGATTGAGGGTGTAAAGGGGTACTTCTACAGTACTGGTCAGCATCAGTTTATTTTCGGAACCGGCAAAGTCAACCAAGTGTTTGAGGCTTTCGAGAAGCGCATGGGAAAAAACAAGGTTTCCGGAACTTCATTTAAGGAAGATGTCTATGCACAGATGAATCCATTGCAGCGTGTTATCCGAACGCTTGCAGATATCTTGCTTCCCTTAATTCCTGCCTTGGTCACGACCGGCCTGTTAATGGGGATCCGAGGCTTGCTGATTGAACTTGGATTACAGATGGATGCAACGTCGCTGGCGTTGTTTGGAATGTTGACGGATACTGCTTTTGCCTTCTTGCCGGTCTTAATCACCTATAGTGCAGTCAAACGTTTCGGAGGGAATCCGATTCTGGGGATTGTTCTTGGCTTGATGCTGGTATCACCTGTATTGCCAAATGCGTGGAATGTAGCTGCAGGAACGGCTCAAGCTCTTGAATTTCACTTCTTCGGATTTACAATCGGACTGGTTGGTTATCAGGGGACTGTATTGCCGGGAATACTTGCAGGATGGATGATTGTCAAGATAGAGAAGTGGGCACGGACATGGGTTCCTCAGATGATGGATTTGGTAATCACCCCATTCCTAGCATTAATTGTTCCCCTTGCTTTGATGTTGTTCGTTCTGGGACCGATCAGCCAATCCATTGAACATGGCGTTACTGATCTGGTTGTTCTCCTGATCAATGCTCCATTTGGAATTGGTTATATTATTTTTGCAGGTCTTCAGCAATTGCTGACAGTTACCGGCCTTCATCATTCCCTGAGTATTATTGAAATTGATTTACTTGCTCGTCACGGTACAAATGTATTGAATCCATTGATCACGGCTGGAATGGCCGGTCAATTAGGAGCAGGAGTTGCTTTGGCGTTTATGATGAAGAATAGAATCAAGCGATCCAATGCATTGTCAGCTGCTTCATCAACCTTGTTTGGCATTACTGAGCCTTTACTTTTCGGTGTCACATTACCCATATTTCCTGTATTTGTCAGTGGAATGATTGCGGGAGGAGTCGGAGGGCTTTTGACCTATATCATGGGTCTGGAAGCTACAGGAATGGGTATTACATTCATTCCAGGATTATTGTTGTATTCAAGCAACTGGGTCAACTTGATCAAGTATATCATTCTGATTGCCGTTGTTTTTACGGTCGGATTTGGATTGGTTACACTTCAAAGAAAAAGAGTCAGGACAATGATGCTTAATGACTAGTTTAATCCGCCCGAAATTTCATTTATCACCTGTTCATGGCTTGCTGAATGACCCGAATGGACTGGCCTACTTTAATCATCAGGTGTATATCTTTTATCAGTATCATCCTGATGGTCCTGTACATGGTTTAAAACACTGGGGACTCTTTAAAACAACAGATTTTCTCGATTACGAGGATGAGGGAGTTTTTTTGTCTCCACATGCAAGGGGTGATAATGCAGGGGTCTACTCAGGTGGCGGGATTGTTCGTGAAGGGAAACTGGAGTTGTTCTATTCCGGGAATCACCGTGATCATCACGGTATCCGCAAGCCGGTGATCTATCAGGTTGTTCTTGATTCAACAGATGCGATTCTCTCAAGGAACTGCATTGTCGATTATATGGAGCATTACACTGAACATCAACGTGATCCCTTTCCGTTCAGGGTGAAGAATCAGAACTATTTGCTCTACGCTGTACAAACAGTGAAGCAGCAAGGGAAGATTCTGTGCATGGCAATGAATAATGAATTCAATGATGTCGTAAATGCAAGAGAACTTCAACTCAATCCTATACTGGATGAATACTATATGCTGGAGTGTCCTGCGATGACAATGATCAATCAGCAGTTTCTTCTCCTCATATGTCCTCAAGATAATCAGAAGATTGAAAACCGATTCAGCAAGAATATTTTCCACAGCGTCTACGTGATCGGCAATTCCTTGGACGATATGGATGACATCCCACGATGCATTGATCATGGTTTTGATTTCTATGCACCACAGCTGTTTAAAATGGAGAACAGACATATAATGATCCCTTGGATCGGGGTTCCAGATACCCTGTATCCCCATGAAGCAGAGGAGGGGTGGTCGCAGGTTCTGGGGATTCCACGTGAGATAACAATAATTGACAACCAGCTGTATCAGCGTCCGATTGCTGAGTATCGCGGACTCAGGACAGCATCCAAGGATCTGCAGCCTCTCAATGCATGTTCAAGATCATTTGAACTCGAACTGACAGCTGATCATGATTTCAGCTGTCGGATAGGTGCCGAAGATTTCATTGAGATTGCACTGAAGGGCGGTTGCACAGGGAAAATATGAGTGAAGCGATTAATCCGGAATATGGAAACATCCGATCCGTTGATCTGCACCAAAGCCAGATTAAACTGGATGTGTTCGTTGATCAAAGCATCATTGAGATCTTCGTCAATGAAGGTCAGTTTACCCTATCTGCCCGCTTTGCTTTAAATGAAATAACGTCAATTGTCTTTGAAGGGAAGGTTCATGGAAAATACTATGCGATGAGGGCAATTCATTATGAAGGCCGAGAAATTTAGAAAACATAGCATTCCATTACCCAACCTTGGTCTGAGGCTTATCATACGAAATCGGAAGTGCTAAAAAATGAGCGCTGACCACGAGAATGAACCGAACCACCGGATCTTTACCCAAGATTTGAGGTTCGGTTTTAGACGTCTGCTCAGATAAGATTATGGAGAAAGGCTGTTATGAACATACAGTATCAAGAAGGCTTGGTAGAGCGTGATGGGGTAGCAGCACGTAGAATGAAAGACACATTGTCTGTCACTCAAGGGTTCTAGGCAGCCGTATGAATTCGATGAAAAAAACCGCATCTCATCATCGCTGCAGGTGAATTCGAGTGCGGTTGACTGTGAATCAGTGAATAAGCTGACTGACGACTTATGGGTTACATCCCGGCAACTGAGGAAACAATTGGCAAAGTTCATTGGTCGTCGTTGTATATGAATTGTAGCCAGTCGTTTCTGACGATGTCCGAACAATGTCTTTCATGTCCAATTCGTGGATGAGCAGTGCTGGTTTGACGTATTTGTTCATAGTATGTATCCTTTCGATGTTGATTATCTGTTTGTGATCAATAAATAATCTATTAAATTCTATAATATTTAATAAATCAATCTATTTCAGAGTATCATTTTCATGCTTACCCGTCAAGTCATTTTTCAGCAATGATTGTGTAAAATAAGTGTGGAATCCATATCTGCTATTATTTAGTTATAAAACTGTACTTGATCAACTAGAAAGGATTACTACATGTCAATTTTAACAAAAAACAATCTATCTGTACTCATGAACTACATCATCTCAAAAACGACTACAAATCTTAAGAGTATCTTTGGTCCTCAATGCGAGTTTAAGGGAATCCATGATTATGTACATCTTGTTGAGAGTATAAGTGAATTAACGTTTGAAACTGCACGTACACTATTTGAACACTCTGTAGAAGAAATGGATAGTGCTTTTAGATACAGTCAACATCGCATTCATCAATTCTATGTAAAGTGCAAACGAATTAGGACTCTCATAACACCTTTTGGCCGAGTCAATATCAACCGCACAATCTGTCTCGATAGAATCACCGGTAAATCCTACTGCTATGTCGATGAGAAATTAGGACTTCCCAAATATGACAGATATGATCCTTGTATCAAAGCAATGCTTGTGTCTCTATATGCAGATTATAATTCAATGATTAAAGTTGGGAAAATCATTGGTGATAGAATAGGGAATGCTTTTTCTTCTGATACTAATCAATCCTTTAGAATATCACGCCAAACCGTGTTTAATTCTATTCGTAAGACTGCGATACTTGAAGCCCTTATCATTCATAAAGAGACGCCTTCAGAACTATACATAATGGCTGATGAGAAGTATGTTCATTTGAATACGGGTAAAAATAGAATGATAAAGGCTGCAGTTATCTTTGAAGGTATTGAAGGTGATAAATGAAAGACACTTATCAACAAGTATCATGTTATGAGTATGCAAGATATGTTTTGTGATACTGTTGCTGATGTTTTATATGAACGATATGATGTCACTAAAATTAAACGTATTTACTTCATGGGAGATGGAGCACATTGGATTAAAGAATCTGTTAAATGTATTAACCTGGAGAATACTTCGAATAAGTTTTTACTTGATAAGTTTCACTTCAAACAAGCTCTCAACAGGATTACCAAGGACAAAGATATCCAGAGTTCATTAGAGACGTTGTTTCTTAACTGAAATAACGAAGACTTTCAAATAATTATAGACCAGATTAAAGAAAACTTTGTCGATAGAACTGATGCTATTGATCAGCAGGTCAAATACCTTATGAACCACCAAAGCAGTATTAGACAAGCCTATAAATACAATATTAGCTGTAGTATGGAATCTTCAATCTCGCACACTTTGGCTTCAAACTTCACTCGTAATCCTAAAGCATATTCGAGTGGTAGCCTGGAGATATATGTAAATCATCGAATGCATCATTTAAATGGGTATAACCTCAAAGAGTTATATCTCCAGAGTATATCTGTAGGTGCCCATGACGGAATAAAACGTCTCAAGAATTCGGAATTCGATTGGTCAGTCTTCGACAAGAAAAAACACCAAACTAAGTTTGATGTTAAAGGGCAATTGGAAGCTATGATTGCTAAGTTCGCATAGAATTACTCATAAAATGTAACAGGTATTGCTACTCTCGAAAATATATAAACTTAAAGCTCGAGCTTGCTCCCAGTTTTTATTGATTTTAAACGATCTTCCATGATTGGACGCATTATTTCGAAAGCCTTTGGTCCTGTACAATGGCAGGAATAGAAGGTTTCAACCTTAAATACGGTATTCCAATTAAATGAAATCCACCAATGACAGCTTTTATCGGTTCTATGAAATTTTCCTTCACTAATGTAATTATATTTAAAATACCTGAGTGGCTACATCCAGTAAACACAAATAAATAACCACCTTCTTTGATAACCATTACGAGCTCATGATGAAATTTATCAGGAAGTTTCAACTTGCCCTCAAATAGATTAATAGACTCAATGGATCCTGACTCATGTTCTTTAATGTTTTTGCACATTAAAATATGGACATTTTCATAAAGTTGATAATTGTGAGAAATACATAATAACTTATCCGCGATATTATCATATTTGGTTTTATCTACGCCAATATTTTTGTAAAAAGGACCAACTTTAATCCAATAATTCCCGAATGCACTTTCAGTAATGACAACACTATCTAAATTATTATTGGAAGGATAATACTTTAGTCCTCCAATGTGATCAATGTGACCATGCGAAATAACTATTGAATCAATACCAGATAGTTCAATTCCCATTTTTTTAGCATTCTTTATATATGTTTGATCTGGTCCTGTATCAAAGAGAACTGTTTTTCCGTTCGTCTTAACCAAAATCGACAAGCCATGCTTTGCTTTTACATGTCCATCTACGGCTTCATTTTCAAGTAAAACTTCTATTTTCAATTTTGATCACTTCCTATCTCATATATTATCTTATCATTTTCCACACTTACTTGACACTAACTTCAGCAATTTCATATCTCTGTGCGGAAGGTCGCAATTTCTTCCTTTGTCAGTTTGAATTGGATGCATTAGAGTGGAATGATAATCATTCTCTCAATATGTATATAAATAAGTATAAAAAATAAAAATAATCATAATATCTCAACATAACTACTACAAAAATTAATTTTTAGTATGTTATACTTGTTTATAAGGAGGAAATAGTATGAAACGTTTCCAGCATATTTCCATGCATTATCTATTGGCCGTTCTTTTTTCAGGATTATTAATTGCTGCTCAGTTTTCGACGCTCCATGCGTCTGCACGTCCAGGTGATCTTCCGGTTTCGGTTACAGTTGATGGTTTATTGAATGGTGTCGATATTCAGGGGAAGTCCAATAAAGATACACTTGATTTAGTCTATAATCCGCAGGATGATGTGTATGAGCTGAATCTTGATTTCAATCTGAATACCTCAGATCTGAAGTCATTTTCATCGCAGATTCTATCACATGTTCCAGGGGATGGAAATACTGATAACCCAGCCAGTTTGGGACGGTATTATTTTTCATATGCGTTGAATCTCAATGATAATGCATTGCGTTCATCGACGACAAAGATTGCATATTCGAACTGGTTTGACAGCGATGACGCTGATGCGCAAGCGCAGGAGCTGGATTTGGTCACCCGGAAGGCTGTTTCGTCATCAGGTTGGAAACAATGGGCTGATCTTTTGAAAACCCAGTATTTCGATAAGAAAACGGCCTCATGGAAAGACTTTTCCAGCGGATCTGCTCATGGTCAGGAAAGCATTGCTGAATCCATTGCCCGTTTGGCAGGCCTTTCGAATACGGCAGATTTGAACTATGGGGTTAATTATCGGTTTTACTTCCAGACAGAACGTTCGTTATACCAGAAGGTCGTTTATTCCTATGACGGAGCAGAGAAGACAATCATTCTGAAACTTAACTATGTCTATGATCTGCATTCATTTGTGAAGTATACCCAGGATTTTGCCAATGCAGGAGTTGCTGTTTATCCATATTCTGTGGATGTGATTGCGGATGACACCCTTTCATTTACCAGCAATGAGCGATTAAGCAATACGTCAATTATATCGTCATCATATCAGGATGGGCAGTATTCCATAGTAGCGTCAATGGATCCGCTGACGCTGACGCCTGAATTACTGGATAAAATTCTGAATGATGCCCCTGGAAATGCACAGTCTTCTGCAAGTTTAGGCAGCTATTACTTCAGCGTACGCCCGCTGGTCGCATCGTCTTCCACGCGGATTACCAAAGCATTCTCGAGTGCACTGTTCGCAGATTCGAACCAAATCCAAGAACAGGAAGCCTATCAGGTTTTGATTGATAATCTGGCAAAGAACAGCCCGAACAGCAGCCCTGATGCTTGGTTTAATGCCTATCAGATTCAATACTTTAATGGTACATCCTGGCAAGATGTGACGGAACGAAGCAATGGCGGTTTACGCATTAAAGCCCATCTTCAGGAACTCCTGGGAAAAGAGGATTTAATCTACGGTCAGGATTATCGGCTGACACTCAGCAGCGGGATATCCTACTATACTGGATGGGATTATCAAAGCGGGATGCAGATCAAACGAATCATTGCCAAAGTCACCTCACTAAGCCAACCGCTGATTTACAGCGATATAAGCACATCCTCACATTACCAGCGTTATGTCTATTTCAATACGTTGCAGGAAGCATTATCCTCAGATAGTACAGAAATAACCTTGAATACAACAGCAACGCTGAGTGATCCAAGTGCATTGCGAGGAACGCTGCTTCGTCTAGGAGAAGAAGGAATACTGTATTTACCTGCCGATACCGATCCAGCGCTCTATAGCAGCATTGCCATTAATCAAGGATCGCTCTATGTCGGTCAGACGAAGATCATTCCAGGGGTTACGCCATTGGAACCACCGGTTGTAATTGATGATAGCCTTACCGGTCTTTTCCCAAGCCCAGAAAAGATCAGTGCCAAAGGCGTATTCAGTGAACCGGTTTCCATCGCAATCAAAGCAGTTGATGTTACGGCACTTCCAGAAAGTGTTCAGACGACTTTGACTCAATCGCTGCAATCACAATTCAAAGAAACGACACAGCTGCTCGTGCTGGATTTAAAGGCGCTTTCACTCTCCAATCAGGAAGCTGTTCAACCTGCTGAAGGAACACGGGTATCCCTGACATTACCATTGCCAGCGAATTTTAATCCGCAAACAAGCACAATTGTGTATATTGATGATGCAGGGAATGTTCATCCTTTGGAAAGCACCTATGACAGTCTTGAAAAAACGATACAGTTTGAGACCACCCATTTCAGTTTCTATGCGATCGTTGAAGGCATAAAGCAGAACACACCACCTGTTGATCCAGTTGATCCAGTTGACCCTGTTGACCCAGTCGATCCTGTCGACCCTGTTGATCCAGTTGACCCAGTCGATCCTGTTGATCCAGTTGATCCAGTTGACCCAGTTGATCCTGTTGATCCAGTTGACCCTGTTGATTCAGAGACAATTATACCTGATACAGGCGCAGGAGATGATGCAACAGTATCCTTTGTCTTGGTCGTTTCTGGATTAGGTCTTGTGTATGCTGTACGGCGGAGAAAGCATTCCTAAGTCTGTTGCCTGATATCCCGGTTTTGATTCTTTACGATGCTGTAATTATACAGTATAAGGGTTATTATAAGGTGTAAAGGTTTTTTCCTTGACACTATCCGTAGATATGCTATACTGTCTAAGGATTAGGAGGATTACCACAATGGCAGTAAAAATTCGTTTGAAGAGAATGGGTGCTAAGAAGAGTCCGTTTTACAGAATTGTCGCCGCTGATTCACGTTCACCTCGTGATGGCCGTTTTATTGAAAACATCGGGTACTATAATCCTTTGAAGCAACCTGCAGAAGTCAAGATTGATGAAGAGATTGCTTTGAAGTGGTTGAGAAATGGTGCTCAGCCTTCCGATACAGTTCGTAACTTGTTCTCGAAACAAGGAATCATCAAGAAGTTCCACGACGAAAAAGGCAAGTAATCATGAAAGCTGTACAAGAAGTCCTATACGATCTTGTGAGCCCAATGGTTGAAAACCATGATTCACTTCGAGTTGAAGCATTAGAGAGTTTGAATGAGAATGAAATTATCTGTGTCATTTATGCGAAGAATGATGACATTGCTCGTTTAATTGGTCGTCAAGGGGTTATGGCTCAGGCTATACGCTCGACAATGGCACTCGCTAGTCGTGTTCACGACAAGCATATTTCGATTAAGTTTGAGTCATATTAGGATGCTTTGCATCCTTTTTTTGGAGGTTTATGGAAACAGTTCAAGTGGGTGTAATCACTAAGGCTTTTGGAATTAAGGGTGAAGTCAAAGTCCATGTCATGACTGATTTCATCAAGCAACGTTTTAAAATCGGAAATAGCCTGATTCTGAAAAAAGAATCGTCACAACTACGGGTAGTTGTTAAGGGGTACCGGCTTCATCAAGGAAGTCTTCTTCTTCAACTTGAAGGCTATCAGACGATGGATCAGGCGGAAACATTACGGAATTATGAGATTCACGTTGAGAAGAAGAATCTTCACCATCTAGGCAAGAATGAATATTATTTCTTTGACCTTAAAGGATGTGAGGTCTTCAGTGAGCAGGGGCAGCGCATCGGCGTTGTCAGTGTCGTTGAAGATTATCCTGCACAGCCTGTTTTACGTATCGCAGGTGAAGGGAAGGACATTCTTATTCCTTTTATCGGTATTTTCATCAAAGATGTCGATGTGAAGGAAAAGCGGATTATTGTTTCATTGATTGAGGGGATGGTATGAAGATTACGATTCTCACTTTGTTTCCAGAGATGTTCGATGGTTTTATCCGTACATCAATTATCAACAAGGCCGTTTTGAAACATGCGGTTGAAATTAATGTGGTGAATATCCGGGACTATACTTTAGATAAGCATAACCGTTGTGATGATTATCCTTTCGGCGGGGGAGCGGGACTGGTGATGCTTGCTCAGCCTGTTGTCGATGCCATTCAGGCAGTTAAGGGTTCATCCAGCCGTACTGTCATGATGACGCCTCAGGGAAGTGTATTCACACAGCAGAAAGCCAAAAAAATGTCTGCATCCATAGAGGACCTGATCATCGTCTGCGGGCACTATGAAGGCTTTGATGAGCGGATCCGTCATTATGTCGATGAAGAGATTTCAATTGGTGATTTTGTGTTGACAGGCGGTGAATTACCGGCGATGGTTATCAGCGATGCACTGGTTCGTTTATTGGACAATGTAATCACGACTGAATCCCATGAAAATGATTCCTTCGAAAATGGCTTGCTGGAGTATCCTCATTATACAAGGCCGATTGACTATAACGGGATGAGTGTCCCAGAAGTCCTTCGCAGCGGTCATCATGAGCGTATTCGCCAATGGCGTTTGAAAGACGTTGCGGGTGCGTCCCGACCTGATTGAACATCGAAATCTTACCGGTGAGGAAGAACGGATGCTTAAGGAAATAAAGGCAGAAAAAAATGATCAGAAATGATCATTTTTTCATAGAACGAAGTTGCCGTTTTCGGGCAAGTTTATGTTTATTGAAACGCCGTAATCCGAACAGGACAACTGCCAGAATGACGATGAGAACCAGGAGCCATTTCAAAATGATCACGACAATGGCCAGCACCTTTGCGAAGACAGACCGTTCAATCGTGTTTTCAAGCACCATATCCTGTTGGTAGACCACTGTTGAACCATCTTTGACCATCAATGTTGCCATCTTGGTTCCTGAGGATATCGGGGCAATGAAATGATCACTTTGCGGGATGACTTCCACCGTAAGGTTTTGAGTGTTGACATTGATGCTGGTCAGAAGATTAATATCGTCATTAAAGCCGACTTTATACTCAGAAGCACCGTCTTTTATCGGGATGGCAGCGTAGATTTTATCCTTTTCCAAGACCTTGACGTACTTGAAGTTCTCGTAGAGATAGAGGTAGACTTTATTAGCATCCTCAATATGCCAAAGTCCGGCAGGCACAGTGGCCGGTGCATTCAATGTAATCATGAAATAGGTGGTGTTTTCGTGACTTGCGATACTTGCCAGGCACAGCCCGGCTTCTTCGGTCTGCCCCGTTTTTCCGCCGATCAGGTAGGGGTTGTAGTATAGATTTGCATTGGTTTTGTCTGATGTGAAGTACTTGAGCAATGTCGAAGACATCACGAGTCCTTCTGGATGCTGAACGGTCTTGGTTGTGGTGTATTCCTTTGTGCTGATTAATGTCTTGAATGTTTCGTTCTGATACGCGTATTTCATTAATTTCAATTGATCACGTGCCGTTGTGTAATGATTGCTATCGTGCAGTCCTGAGGGATTCATGTAATTGGAGTCAAGCATATCCAGGGATTTTGCCTTTTCATTCATGAGTGCTACGAATTCAGGGATGGTAGGACTGACCAAGTGGGCTAGCGCATTCGTTGCATCCGCGCCAGAGGGAAGCATTGCTCCATAGAGAATATCCATAATTGTCAACGTTTCATTTTCAACAAAGCCTGCAATTGAAGCATCTGCAGCCAATAGACCCGCAAGATCGTCGTAAGTGATCGTATACGTTGAATTCAAGTCAACAGAATGCGCACTGAAATAATCCAGTGCAGTAATGACGCTCATCATTTTAGTTAAGGATGCCTGGGGCAGCTTGGCATCAGCGTTGAGTTCGCTTAATACTTCGTCATGCTCAAGGTTGTAGAGGATATAGTTCTGGCTTTTTAGCGATAGACTGTCAAGATTGACACTATTTACAGGATTTGCTGCATGAATCGGCAAGAAGAGGCTCATCATCAGCAGAAAAATCGTGGTTAATTTGAAAACATTTTTTTTCATGGTTACAACTCCTATAAATAGAGTATAATAAAAATGGTTAAAAGGCAAATGAGAATCCTCTAGTTTCCTGTGAAATTTCGTTCATAAAATTTTTATTATCTTGCATTTCTGCTTCTTTCGTGTTACAGTGTTTGAGCCTATGGCTACGGTTCCGCTGATTCAATTATGAACCTATTGAGACCATACGGGACAAGGAGCTAGAAGATGAATTTTAATTTAGTTAATGAGATTGCGCAAAGTCAGTTGCGCAAGGACATTCCGGATTTCCGTTCTGGAACAACCGTCCGTGTTGATGTCCGCATTCAAGAAGGAAACAAATCACGTATCCAGGCCTTTGAAGGGCTTGTAATTGCTCGAAGTGGCAGCGGTATCGGTGAAACATTCACTGTTCGTAAGATTTCCAACTCAGTCGGCGTTGAACGAACATTTCCAGTTCATTCACCAATTATCGAGAAGGTAACTGTGTTGCGTCGTGGTAAGGTCAGAAGAAGCAAGTTATTCTATCTGCGTGGACGTTCAGGCAAAGCTGCACGGTTGACAGAGATTCGTTAAAGAAAAGCCGATTTAATCGGCTTTTCTATTCTTTTCAGGAGGTAACCATGGAAGATCCAAATAATAAAAAAGATGACAAGATTATGAAATCATTGAAAGAGCTTCTGCGTACAGTCGTGATTTCTGTGATCATCGTGGTTGTCCTCACCGTTTTCATTATCCGTCCGGTTCGGGTGGATGGGACATCAATGAACCCTACGGTTCATGATGGCGATATCGGCTTTTCAAGTATCATCAGCTATACGATTGAAGGAATTCATCAATTTGATGTTGTGGTCTTTTATTCCTCAGCATTGAATGAGACTTTGGTGAAGCGTGTTATCGGTATGCCAGGGGATACAGTCTATGCCAAAGATGGCGTTGTCTATGTCAATGGCAGTGCAATTGATGAATCTTTTCTGGATCAGCAGTTTGTTGCGGACTATGAAACGGCGAATCAAGGTCAGACCTTCACTTCTGACTTTGAACCGGTAGTCGTTAAGGAAGGTCATTATTTTGTTCTGGGCGATAATCGTCCTGTAAGTCTTGATTCACGCAGCGGCAGTGTCGGGCAGGTTGCGAAGTCTGATTTGAAAAGCAAATATGTCATTGTTATTTTTCCCTTTAATCATATCCGTGCCGTCCTAGGAAATTAACGATGAGTCAGGTTCAATGGTTTCCTGGTCATATGACCAGGGCAAAACGGAAGATTGAGGAACAGCTTAAGCGGGTGGATATGGTCATAGAGTGCCGTGATGCACGTGCTCCTTTGGCGAGCCGTAATCCGCTTCTTGATCAGCTGATTCAGGATAAACCGCGTCTGATTGTATTGACTAAACGTGATTTAGCACCTGCTTCTGGGGTAAGCGAGTGGGTCAAGGCTTTATCCGGTTCTACCCAGACAGTGATTTCTGTAGATATCTTCAATGATCAGATCAAGCCGGTTTTGGAGCAGGCGTCACTGCAGGTGATGGCACCCAAGCATGAACGGGATCTGAAACGGGGAATCAAGCCGCGCGCCATCCGTGCGCTGATTGTGGGAATTCCCAATGTCGGTAAGTCGACTTTAATCAATCGGCTAGCGAAACGGAAGGTTGTGCGTGTTGAAAATCGTCCTGGAATAACCCAGGCCTTGAAACTGATT
>CALNCD010000049.1 GCA_937874965.1 uncultured Erysipelotrichaceae bacterium
AAGACCCGGGTCAATGCAGCAAACGCTGCCTGAATCGTCGATGTCAGCTGAGTGACCTGTGAGATATACTGGTTCTCCTGCCAGAGATAACGAACGAAGGCTTGAACAACACCGACGACAAGTACACCGTCAATAACTTTCAGAATTCCCATCATGACCGAAACAGCAATCGTCACATAAGTAATCAAAGCAACAATCGGACCAAGCAATCCTGAAGTGAAGAGTGCTTTGAAGCCGTTCTTGCGCAGGTTATTGTTGACATCATCAAACCGTTCAACGACATTTTCTTCTTGATTAAAGAGCTTGATTTCACTGAACCCGCTGTACATTTCCTGAACATACCCATTCAGATTCGCCAGTGCATTTTGCTGACGACGGAATATCTTCTGGGAACGACGGATAATCAGACGGGCGGCAAGGTAACCTAGCGGTATAACCAAAGCACCCACTAAAGCCATCTGCCAATCAATCACAAACATCATAACTAACGCAAACGCAAGCCCGCAGAGTGTATTCACAACTTGATAGAGACTTTGCTGAAGTGCATTGGAAATTGTTTCGATATCCGTTGTGATCGTACTTAAAATGTTACCTGTCTTATGCAAATCAAAATATCCGATCGGCAAACGGGTGATTTTTTCTTTTATTTCCAAGCGCATCGTATAGATACTGCTCTGAATAGAATCACTCAGCAAGAACTGAAGAACCACTCTTGAAATATTGGTAACAGCATAGATCAGAAGAAGGCAGAGAATGATGGTCAGAATAATGGAATACTGAATTCCAGAACCCGCTGCAACGTCCTTGAAAAGCTGTGTCGTAATCAAGCCCTCAATATAGGGAGCCATTGTAACGCCTGCTAAGGCAATTAAAGTCAGAATAAAGGCGACAATCAATTTCGTCTTATATGGAAGCAAATAGTGAAGCAGGCGCAGTATTTCGGTATTTTTAAGTTTATTCATAACGAGCAAGCTCCTCCTCACTTAACTGAGACTCCGCAATTTCCCGATAAACCTGGCACGATTTTATCAGAGTCTCATGTTTTCCTTTACCGACAATCTCGCCTTCATGCAGAACAATAATCTGATCCGCATGCATGATTGAAGCAACACGCTGGGCAACGATCAGCATAATCTTGGAATGACTGATATCCGTCAAATTCTTACGGACCTTTGCATCCGTTCGATAATCCAATGCCGAGAAACTATCATCAAACAAATAGAAATCTGCTTTTCGAACCAGAGCACGGGCAATACTTATCCGCTGTTTCTGACCGCCTGAGAAGTTATTGCCGCCCTCGGAAACCGGTTCATTAAACTGCAATGGCGTCTCCATGATGAATGAATAAGCCTCAGCAAGCTTAGAAGCACGGACTACTTCCTCGTCGCTTGCATGCTCATTTCCGAAAAGAATATTGTCTTTAATCGTCCCGCTGAATAGATTAGCTTTCTGCGGCGTATATCCGATAAGATTACGCAGATGCTTCAAATCATAGCTGCGGATATCGGCTCCGTTAATTTTGATTTCTCCCGAAGAAACATCAAAGAAACGAACCAACAGCTTCGCTAATGTGCTCTTGCCGCTTCCAGTTGATCCGATAAACGCAACCGTTTCACCCTCGTTCACCTCAAAACTGATATCTTTCAGCACCGCGGATTCGCCATCCGGGTAACGGAAACTCACATGGTCAAAGACAATAGAGGGTACCTGATTATGATGTTCGAGATTAGGATAATCCTCTACCGAAGGAACAACATCCATGACATCCTGAATCCGCTTCGCACTGATTGCTGCCCGCGGATACATCACAAAAACCATCGAGAACAGCATCATGGAATACATCGCATGGAACTGGTATTCACCAAACGCAACCAGCTGACCGACTTGCAACGTACCTGCCCCGATCATATGGGAGGCCATCCAGAAGATCACCAGCATCATCGCATTCAAAAAGAAAAAGAAGACAGGATCGGTAAATGACATCAGCTTGAACAAAGACGTCGACGTTCGACGATAGTCATCGTCAACAGCTTCAAATCGCTGATTTTCTGCCTCATCTTTCTGGAAGGCACGAATGACTCGGATACCGGTAATATTTTCACGGATTACCCGATTCAAGCGATCCAATAAGGTCTGCTGCCGGCGCGATAAAGGAGCTGACAGCTTCGCGATGATCAATACCCCGACCACAATGACAGGG
>CALNCD010000050.1 GCA_937874965.1 uncultured Erysipelotrichaceae bacterium
TACTTCAAGAAACTTGTAGAATGTGCCAATTATAGCGATGCTGCATATGAACTGAACATTGCTCAATCCACACTAAGCCAAGCCATTCTAAATCTTGAAGCAGAATTGCAAACCACCCTTTTCTACACCGATAAACGCAAAAGTTTACTCACGCCTTCCGGACAGCTTTTCTACGATTCCATCAGTCAAGCCTTGATCCATATTGATCTGGCCCAGAATGCTGTTCGCAACTACGAAAAAGGAGACCTAGGTACGATCGCCATTGGTGTTGCAGGATCATTCGGGGTCCGCCTTATTCCTGACTTAATGCAAAGTTTTCTGGCCCTCTATGACTACCGGGCCATCAATTTCAAGATTGAACAAGCGAATACTGAGCGCATCGTGAACATGTTAAAGCATCGTGATATAGAGATTGGCATCTGTTCATACTCAGAACGTGACATCCTCGATCTTGATTTCCGACGGATTAAGCAAGAAGAGTTCGTTATAGTTACCCCTCAGAATCACCCTCTGACACACTCCGATGACAAAATTCAGCTAGAAGATGCATTCCACTACCCCTTTATCAGTTACAGCCCCAATAGCGGCCTTTATCAATCGATTCTAGAACTATTCAGTACCTGTTCAATCAATCCAGTGATCAAGCTTTATGTCGATGATGCATCATTGATCCTTTCGCTTGTGGAATCTGGAGTCGGCATTGCGATAATACCGGAAATCTACCTTTTGGAAATGTTTAACGTTCACGTCATCCGCCTAAAAGAAAAAAGATACCGTGATATCTATTCAGTAATCTCCAAATTTCAGCCACTTACTCCGATAGCCCGCAATTTCTATGACCATCTAATCGACTGCTATCCTGATATTCCCCTTTCTGATACACTTGAATAAGTGCTGTATTAAAAAAGGTGAAGTCACCTTCACCTTTTCTGCACTCATTTCAATGAATCCAATAACGTCTTTGCTGTCGTGATAAGCCGATCACCGCTGTATTCATCCAGATAAGTCATGTTAATTTCATAGGAATCCTGCTGGTACCCCTCGCTCGAAACCACATAGCCTACCGAATCATTTGCATAGCCGCAAATGATCACCGAATCACTGAATTGCTTAATTGCCAGTCCTATTTCATTGAACACATCTCCCGGAACACTGACCATTCTACAAAGGCCAAGATCCAGAACCTGTATCTCTGTTGTGACTTCCTTGAATGTAATCCTGTGCTTGGCATTTAGACTGCGGGTCAATCCTTGCAATGTCACATAGTTTTTACGGATAACAGAAGAATCCGCATTTTCCTGTTCAAGTTGCTGAAGCAACCCTGTGTACTTTTCAATGGAAGCCTGCAATTGTTCATCAGTCGGATAATGCTTGACATCTAAGCTGACTTTGAGGCACTTCGCATCCAATTGATTGACATCCGCCGTGACGATACGCGGAAGCATTTCTTTGACCCGCTGTCCTAACAACTCGCCAAAGCGGTTTGCTTCTTCAAAAGAGCTTTCTTTCTTTGTAAAACGAGTGCTGATATTTCCAGCACAGCCCTGCGAGAAAATAACCGTTGCGTGAGGATAAGCAGCTTCAAGATACTGTCTGAAGTAGCTGGGATAATCTGAGGAAAACTGATAATTGTGTTGCCCGAGAACAGTTGGATGGCACGCGTAATTACAAACTATCCCCACTACCTCTGCGTCTGCATTCTCAATTTTCAAAACATTGACACTGTTGTCATAGACTTCGTCCCGGTTATTTCTATTCGAGCCAATGGTATCAATCGTCCTTGAATCATACCCGATCTTCACTTCTTCAAGTGTGCGGTTTGCCCAGAGAATAACACCAACTACCTTTTTCAGTGTCAACTCATAATACGCTTCATCCGCCGAAGTAATCTTTCCTGTCTTGACTAAATTCACACGTTGATGGATCCGGATTGCCGCTGGCCCTGAATGAGTATGGGTTGCCTGCACCATGACCCTCTCTGCTTCAATTTCCGAGTGCATTGCTACTTCTATCCGTACTTGATGGACAAAGGCCTGATCAACGCCGATGGCATCAATCGAGACATATGCAATTCGTTTATCCTCTTTTTCCAGGACAAGACACTTAGCAAACAGATCATCATGAATGCCTTCTGCTCCATGATCTCTCTCGGAAAAGCCCGCCATCTCCATTTCAACAGCTGGAGTAATATTCACTGACTTCAATGATCCTTTTAACATTTTAATCTACCTTTCAAATCCAGGATACGTCAATTATCCAAAAATCTTAAAATATGCTGCAACAATTGAGATCGCTATGATAATCCATACGATTCGAGCACTTGTCATCTTCTTCTTACCCAGTGCCCAGTAAGTAATAGCTGTTGCAGCAACAGGAAGTAAGTTAGGCAGTATCTTATTCAGAACATCCTGAACCGCCGTAACGCTCTCCCCGACCGTAAATGAAATCGGAGTACTCAGTTTTACGTTTGAAGCAATCAATGCTCCTACGACAATTAATCCCATTACTGATGCAGCATCTGTTAGCGAGGTCAGTTTGCTTTGGCTGGAGGTGATAAACTTGACGCCTTGCTTATACCCGATATTCCAAAGATTATAGCGAATAACCACCATAACCACTCCAATGATTGCACAAAGTCCGACCCCGACCGGATTGCCTTCAATGGCCATGTAAGCTGCAATTGCACCGAAGACAGTCTTCGGCAAAACAAAGAAGAGAGAATCACCTAATCCAGCAAAAGGACCCATCAATGACGTTCTGATCGCTGATGCTGCCTCAATTGAAGCTCTTCCTCCTTCTTCTTCAATTGCAAGTGAGGAAGATAAAATAACATTTCCCATCCAAGGTTGGGTATTAAAGAATCTGAATCCCGATTTGAGCGACTCCTTGAGCGCTTCATCATCATTCCTATGAATTTCTTCGAGAGAAGGTCCAAGGGCATAGACAACACTTGCTGACTGCATGGTTTCATAGTTAAAACAAATTTGCGCTGTTGTCATCCAACGATTACGCGATTTATTTAAAGTCTTTCTTGTAATCTTGTTACTCATCGTAGTCATCGCCTCCCTGTGTATCCGCTGCCGAAACCTGTTTGGAATTCTCTTCATTTTTGTTATAGATCGTCACTGCAATAATGAAACCAAGAAGTGCAACTGCAATCATTGGCAACGATAGATATGAGGTTAATATGAAACCAAGAATAACGAAAATATAGTGTTTCTTAAGCGGCATATACCGAAGCAATATCGCAAAACCTACTGCCGGGAGAACTCCTCCGGCAATATTTAAGCCTGAGGTTATAAATGCTGGCAGAGCATTTAGAATTGTCTGTATCGCCGTTGCTCCGGCAGTCATCGCCAACAGGACAACTAAACCAGCAAATGCAACCCTTGGAATAGTCCCAAGCAAAATCCAATGATACATTTTCTTCAATTGCAAGCTATCCACTGCTTTTAGAGCCTTATGGTAAAAGAAGGATCCAGCCATTTTCCCTAGAACATCAAGCTGCACCCCTAATGCAGCAACAGGAATTCCTACCGCCAATGCCGCATCAATCCCTTTATTGGTGCTGACTGCGAAGGCTACTCCAACAATCGTTCCAATGTTGTAGTTAGGAACAGATGATCCTCCATATCCTCCTACACCCAGTGACATGAGCTCCATTGTTCCTCCGATCAGAAGACCCAATGTAACGTTATTCATAATAATTCCGGCAAGTAAACCGCAGAATACTGCGCGTCCATACACAAAAATCTGAGTGTGATATAAGTCATATGCAATAAACAACATGAGTAATGTCATTAAAATAATTTGTGCTAATGTGAACATACTTTCTCCTTACTTTCTGCTTTTCGCATTGTGTAGTAGTACACCGAAGTCCTCCGCATTATCCTTCGGGATAAGCTGACTGATCAGTCTAGTCCCTCGCTTGATAAATGATTCGCAGGTCTCGATTTCAGCTTGATTCAGCGAAACCGTTTTAGCGACTTTCAAACGCCCCTCAGTATACGTAATATTCCCTAAATAAATTTCAGGCACTGGAATTCCGGCATCGCTTAGTTTCAAAAGGACATCGGGTGATTTCACAATCACGAAAACGCGCTGCGTCTCATAATTGCCTGCTTGAATATTCTTGATTGCTTTCTCAGTATCAAGAACTGAGAGATTCACTGATTTCGGACATGCCATTCGCAATGATGTTCTGACAATCTCATTTTGACTCGATTCATCATCAATAATCATAATCCGTGTTGCTTGCAAATGATTGACCCAATACCCGGCAACGATACCGTGAATAAGCCGATCATCAACCCTGAAATGAATAATTCCCATAAATACCTCCCTGTCATGACTGGTACACCTAGTATAAGGCAGCGCTTACATTAATGATTCTTATTTACTTCCCTAATGTTAGTGAAGTCCCCTATTCGTCGTCTTCAGATCCGCAGCGATCTCTCAGGACATCATTGACATAGACAATGGAACGTTGACAACGCTCTACGATATCCCTGATCTGCTGCTCACTGATGGCCTCATCTTCAGGCAGAACCGTTAACTCAAGCAATAACGGCAAATTGCAACCAGCAATCAAATGTGTATTCTCGCGCACTGAATATTTATTGGTCAGTTCCTGGTTGACGCTTCCTCCTAGAATATCCGTAAGAATGACAAGTTCATCATCTGTGCTTAGATCATTGTCAAATTCTTCTATCTGGCTGCTTATTTTCACATCATCATCATAGGCACAAAGTGTGCTATACTGCTCGACATTACCAATAAACAACTTCAACGTATGCTTCAGTCCGTTGGCCAGCTGGCCATGTGACGCAATCAAAAACTTTCTCATGCAAGAATCTCCTTTTCTTTCTATTATAGCTTTTCGCTTTCTTTTAAACTCTTGTGTCGATACCCTATCGTTAGGGAACTCATTCATAGTGAGTTTGTCATTGATATCCGTTCTTTGATCAAGTGCATCAGAAAGTCAAAATTCTGATACATTAAAAGATTGACGATATTGTCGGTATTATAAAATATAGCCTTCAAGATATTCCCGAAAATTCCCGATTCAATCAGTTCATTTGTTCCGTCATCCATGCGATCCAAATGCCATAATATGACGAGTTGAACATGCTGCTTTTTCCACAGAATCGGTTTATTCAGTAAATAGACACAGACCTTGCTTGGTTTATTCTGTCTATCTTTTACCTGAAGAAATGCGATATTGTTCGACTGCTCTCCGCTG
>CALNCD010000051.1 GCA_937874965.1 uncultured Erysipelotrichaceae bacterium
ACAGCTTCTAATATATTATTGAGCCTGCGGCTTATCTAGTTTTATATTTCTTATAGATATCCCATTCTTTCAAGACGTCCTCAGGGTGATCTCCAATAAAAACTCTGATTGGCATTCATGCTTAAAAGAACTCTAGTTGCAACGACGAGAACATTCTGACTTGTTTGGAGCAGCACTTTTACATGATTCCGATGTTTCCTCGTACTATTCCTTTTGCTTCTTTTCTTGATAAATCATTCGACTATACATTAAACACCTCATTGAGAATCTTGCCTTTTGGGTTAATCTCAATGAGGTGTTTGTTTTTATTGTAGGTTTTCGTCGCATCGGAATATTCCTTTCTCCAATGGACATTTACGCAAACAACTACATCTTGTATAGTTTCCCCCTTTGGAGGATGGTGACCACACGTCCATCTGTCTTGATGACATTTTCATCTTCTAGTTCTTTGAATGTCCGCGCTAGCGAAGGACGCTGAACGCCAAAGTATTCGGCCAACTGTGTTCTCGAGCGCTTTAAGATGAAGTAGTTCTTCTCGGGTGTGGTCTTCTCCAACAGGAAGACACAGAGCTTGTGTCTCAGGCTCTTCAGGGAGATCATCTGGATCTTCTTTGATAGAAAGACCGTCATGTCCGAGTTCAGCGTCAAGAAATTCATCAGCAGCTTCTCGTTATTCACCATCTCTTCCAACCAAGCAGATTTGGAAATCTTCAAGAACGTGCAGGGTTCCATGCAGATCACGTCTACCGGGTAGGTATGATTGCTGGCATACATGAATGCGGAGGCCAGCGGGATGACTGCTTCCAGCAAGTCAATCTCCAAGATGTTTCCTTCTCTGGTAATCATCTGCGTGCGCACGACACCGTCAATCAGCAGATACATCGCCCTGATGGTATCTCCCTGCCGAACAACTGTTTCGCCTTTTGCGAATTTGACCATTTCATTGATGTTTCGTTCCAGAAAAGCATCGTGCTCTTCCTTGCTCATGCCTTTGAATAAAGGACAGGCTACTAATTTTGATTCGTTCATGACCATGCTGTTGTTTAATGAGGATTCTGATAACTTCTAATCCATCTGATGACGCGTCTAAAATCGTTTGAACGTTAAATAATGTTATATTTTAGAAAGTGTCACCTGGGTTACGGTTTTAACTTGAGCGATAGAATATCTTTGCCGAACAAAAATAAACAAATAAAACGAATAAGATTAAAAATTAACATTCTTTTCAAATGAGCAGGATTGGCAAAGAACCATCACAGGACAAAGTTAAACATCAAAAGATAGAGATTATGAAAGATTTAAAGAACATGAATGTCGGTGACATTGTCACTGATGACTACAGGGCAGCAGAGGTCTTCAAGAAATACGGCATTGATTACTGTTGCGGCGGACATCAGAGTCTGGAGCAGGCAGCCAGCGAGAAGAAGCTGGACATTGCGGAGCTGGAATTGAAACTCAGCCATCTGGATGAGGTGAAAACAAACCGCCAGTTGAACTACAAGGACTGGAATCCCGGTTTCCTATGCGATTACATCGTCAACGAATTCCACAACAAGGTGTACAGGGTGTTGCCTGAACTGACAGCCTACCTCGACAAGATTGTCAGGGTTCACGGCTCCAATCATCCCGAATTGAAAGAGATTGCAAAGCTGTTTGCATTGATCAATACTGAACTCCCCATTCATCAGCATCAGGAAGAGAACGTATTCTTCCCGGCCATCAAGGCTCTTTCGAGTGAAGATGCCACGGATGCGAAACGAATCATCAACACCCAATATTCGCAGATGATGGAAGAGCACGAGCTGGTCGGCGGTACGATGGACAAGATCAAGGTTATCAGCGGAAACTATCTTGTACCAAATGACGCATGCAACACCTACCGTGTAACGTATAAGATGCTCGAGGAGTTTGAAGACGACTTGCATACTCACGTACACATCGAGAACAACATCCTGTTCCCCAAAGCTATAGCTTTAGCTGAATAGGCAGACAATCAAGCAGGTAATAGACAGATAATAAATAAACAAATAATACATAAGGATATGAAAAAGAATGTCACAAACACTGTAAGCTGGGTAGGTATAAATGACTGGGAGTTGAGACAAATCCACGGCAACGAATATTCTACGAAGAGAGGTTCATCCTATAATTCTTATCTCGTTCAGGAAGAAAAAAATGTGTTGATCGATACCGTTTTTGTTCCGTTTGCCAAGGAATATGTGGCAAACCTGGCGAAAGTCATCGATCTCAACAAGATTGACTACATCATCATGAATCATGCAGAGCCTGATCATAGCGGTGCACTTCCCGAACTGATGAAACTCATTCCAAATACCCCAATCTATTGCACGGAGAATGCAGTAAAGTCGATCAAGGGACATTATCATCAGGAATGGAATTTTGTAACGGTAAAAGCCGGAGACAAGCTCTCTATAGGCAACGGCAAGGAATTCACCTTCATTCCTGCTCCCATGCTGCACTGGCCAGATACGATGTTCAGTTACATGAGCGGTGACAACATCCTGTTCAGCAACGACGCGTTCGGTCAGCATTTCTGTTCCAGCATGTTGTTCAACGATTTGGTAGATCAGGCAGAACTTCAACAGGAAGCCATTAAGTACTATGCCAACATCCTGACGCCGTTCAACAAGTTTGTCACAAAGAAAATTGAGGAAGTCGTCAAGCTGAATCTGCCTATCGATTATATCTGTACTAGTCATGGTGTGGTATGGCGCGAGAATCCTTTGCAGATTGTTCAGAAGTATGCTGAATGGGCAGACAACTATCAGGAAAATCAAATCACGCTGATCTACGACACGATGTACAACGGAACGCGTATCATTGCCGAAAATATTGCAAAGGGAATTATGCTGGCCGATAAGTCAATCACGGTCAAATTGTATAATGCCGGCAAGATGGACAAGAACGATATCCTGACAGAGGTGTTCAAGTCGAAGGCCATCATGATGGGCTCGCCGACGGTCAACAACGGCGCGATGTATGCAACCACGGGATTGTTGGAGATGATCAAAGGACTGAAGTTTGTCAACAAAAAAGCAGCTGCCTTTGGCACCTATGGATGGAACGACCAGGCCTCCAAGCAGATTGACAAGTCATTGCGTGAAGCAGGCTTTGACGTCGTGCTCGAACCGATTTCAAACAACTGGGAGCCTAGTGACGATATGCTGGAGAAATGCGTAGAATATGGAAAGAAGCTGGTCAGCCTAT
>CALNCD010000052.1 GCA_937874965.1 uncultured Erysipelotrichaceae bacterium
ACCCTTCCTGTTTCGGAGTTCCTCCATAGTAACCAGTACTCGTTTCACGGTTCTCACTCATCCGCAGATTACGTTGCGCACCCTCAAGCACCGCAGGTGTATAGCTGCCGGATTCAATCGCATCAATCAATCCTCTGTAACTGCTCACAACACTGGCAATATAATAGTCCGTCTTCATCCGCCCTTCAATTTTAAATGAAGCGACACCCGCCTGAATCAAGTCATAAACATAAGGGGCAGCATTCAGATCCTTAGAACTCATTGTAAAAGGAATCGCCGCCGTGCTGATCTTCTCACCTTCTTTGAAAAGATCATATCTCCACCGGCAGCTTTGAGCACAACCGCCACGGTTCGCATCTCTTAAGGTCATGTAATTCGAGAGTGTGCAGCGACCAGAATAGTTTGTGCACATACCGCCATGAATAAATGTCTCAATCGGAACATCCGTATGATCAATCAGAGATTTCACTTCCTCAAGCGTACATTCACGGCCAAGAACAACCCGATCGGCACCCCGGCGTTTCCAGAAATCAACAGCATACGAATTCGTGCTTGATTCCTGGGTACTGACATGAACCTGCAATTTCGGTGCAAAGCGCTTGGCGAGATCGACAATGGTCATTGAAGCCACGATAATCGCATCCACTTGAACCCGTTCCAAGTCCTGGAGGTAAGCAATTAAACCCTCAAAATCATCCGTATGGGGAATAATATTCACCGTAACATGGAGATGAGCGTTATGAGCATGGCAATAAGCAGCACCCTCTGCGATTTCATCCAAATCAAAGTTACTCGCCTTGGCACGCAATGAAAACTGTTTGCCGCCGATAAAGACAGCATCAGCTCCATAATCGACCGCTACTTTCAATCGTTTCAAATCACCTGCCGGTGCTAATAATTCTACTCTCTTCATGATTGAACCTTTCCTGTTACTGTCGCATCATCCAAAAGCCCACGCGACACAGCAATCCCGCGGCTTGCCATTTCGTCAAGAATTAACGAACTCGCCATGCCATCCACTACCGCCCGGACGCACCAAAGCACATCCTCGGTCCGTAATCCAAGCGTATCAAAATACAAAACGACATTCGCCTTACGGTAGGCATCGGCATTGAGAAGATGACTGACTACAGTGCCGTTGAACACTGCATTTCCATGGTCATCCTCAAAGATCAGAAACGGATCCTTACGGGTCTGCTCGATGGCCTCAATCGGATAATCAAATGAAACAGGCAAATCAACTTCCTTGAAATAATTCAGGACATGCTGTTTTCTCGAACTGCTCATCAGCGGAAATCCGAAAAAAGAGATTCCCAGCATGCCTTTGACATGATCAACCATCGTCAGCAGCTCTGGTTCACTCAATTCCCTGGCCGCAATAACTTCATGGCAGCCGCTGCTCAGCATCGTGTTGATATCCTGAAGACTGGTCATTGTCGTATCGGTCTGCAAGACCACATAGAAAGGAAGATCAAGGGACTGGATCAAGTCAAGAACACCGAGGTCAGAACAAAGGATCCTCTGGATCCCCCCCTCATAAAGCTGAATCAGCTGCGCTTTGAGCTCATCCATTTCCGGTTCATAAAAAAAACGGTTAATAACAACCATGACCGGTAAAAGGTTGCGGCCGTTCACCGCGATCATTTCGTCAATTGTATAGTAATTATTCATCCGTGTTCCTAGAAAGCGCGTACTCATCATCACAATATTGACTTTGTGACGCTGATACTCTTCTAATTGCTCGCTCTTATCCAAGGGTACACTGACAAACATCTGTTCACCTAAATTCATGGTTACCTTTCCTCACGTTGTACATCCTATAGTTTACCGTAAATTCACGGATTTTGAAAGTTATCCAGCAAAAACAATCCAGTTCATCGAACGAATAACCAACCTAAACATGCTATACTATCCATAATGGAGGTCCAGTATGAAAATAATTGATTTCAGAAGTGATACTGTTACACAACAAACACCACAGATGCGTGAAGCCATGTTCACTGCAGCGGTCGGGGATGACGTCTATGGTGATGACCCATCGGTCAATGCATTGGAAACCTATGCGAAAGAGCTCTTCGGCAGCGAAGCTGCACTGTTTGTCAGCAGCGGTACCATGGGCAACCAGCTGGCTCTGATGGCTCATACTGAGCGAGGCGAAGAAGTTCTGACGCATCATGGTTCACATATCTTCCAACATGAACAAGCATCCACCAGTGTCTTATCCCAATGCAAGATTAACCCTATTATCGCAGACAATGACCATCTTACACCGGAACTGATTGCACGAAATTGTCATGGAAACAGTCTTCAGGACTCAAAAACAGCCTGTATTGAATATGAAAATGCATTAAGCAATGGAACCGTCTATACCCTTCAGGAGATGCAGGCAATCGACGAAATTGCGCAGAAACTTGATATTCCAGTTCATATCTTTGAAATGTTTATAGATGTATTACTGGAGGTGAGCGTGGCCTTGCGCTCCACGTGGACGGCGCCCGCATCTTCAATGCCATGATTGCCATGGATTCCACCCCGAAAGAAATCTTCAAGCTGACTGATTCACTGACTTTCTGCTTATCCAAAGGACTCGCAGCACCGGTAGGCTCACTGTTGCTTGGAACTGAAGCTTTCATCACTAAAGCCCGAAAATACAGAAAACTGATCGGAGGAGGCTTGCGTCAATCAGGATTCATGGCTGCAGCAGGATTAGTGGCATTGAAAACGATGATACCTCGCCTTCAAGAAGATCACGATAATGCGCTGCATCTAGCGAAAGGACTCGAGAACTCCGGTCTCTTCACCCCGGATTATTCAAAGCTGGAGATTAATCTGGTCTCCTTCACGCTTAAGGAACCCCTGCATGATTTCAATGCGCTTCAAGCCTATTGCGAACAGCATGGGGTTATCATACGTCCAGGTTATCATGGTGTCTATCGCTTTGTCACACATTATGGAATCACCACGCAGGATATCGATGATTTCCTGGCTATTCTGGACAGTTATAAAGCGACCCTGATCTAGATAAATCCGACGAAAAAGCGGCATGACT
The DNA here is from genome assembly GCA_937874965.1 of uncultured Erysipelotrichaceae bacterium. Classification (GTDB taxonomy): domain Bacteria; phylum Bacillota_I; class Bacilli_A; order Erysipelotrichales; family Erysipelotrichaceae; genus CALNCD01. The sequence continues at coordinate 3,050 of CALNCD010000052.1, forward strand.
ATTCACGCCGCTTTTTCAGTTGCATTGCTTTATACCGATTCAAGCATTTCCTGGCAGAATGCAAGAACCCGATCGGCATCTGTCTTGGGATCCGTCTTTTCAAAAACAGCCTTCAGCCGATGATTCTGATCAAAAATAAACGTTGTCCGTACTACGCCGAACCCGACCTTCCCGAAGACATTTTTCTTCTTGTAAACCCCGAATTCTAGAGCTAACTGATGATCCGTATCACTCAGAATCGGAAAGTTAAGAGCGTAGGCCGTGTTGAACTTCTGGTGTGACGCAACGGAATCCTGGGATATCCCGATAACACTGATTCCCAGTTCTGAGAAGGTCTGAGAGGCATCTCGATAACTGCAAGCCTGTGCAGTGCACCCGGGTGTGAAATCCTTGGGATAGAAGTAAAGAACCAGCGGTCTGCCTGCAAACTGTTCAGGACTTACTGTATTGCCGTCTTGATCAGGCAATTCAAAGTGAATCAATTCCTCATTGACAATCATAGACGGACCAAAGGCTTCAAACGGCCGAAGTTCAAGTTCCTGCTTCAGCTTGAAGTCAGGATAATTAGCCAACAGGATATCCGCACCTAACATCTTCTCAGGAAGATAGACATTAGCGGTTGTCTTGGTTAGATTAATGAACACAGCCAGGTTTTCTGCGGTATTATAGCGCCGGTAGGCAATCACTTTAGGATGATTGACGCAAAGCTCATAGTACTCCCCATTCACAAAAACAGGATGGCGATGATAGAGTTCAATCAGTTTCTTATAGAAATGAAGAACGGAATGATCATCAATCAAGGCTTTCGATACATTGACTGTTTTGTAGTTTTCATTGACTTTAATCCAGGGCATCTTTACGGAGAACCCGGCATGCAAACCATCATCCCATTGCATAGGAGTTCGGGCGTGATCACGGGTCATCTTATTGATAATCTTCTCCGCAATAAAGGCAGGTAAATGCATCATGGATTGAAGAACGTCATAATCATGGATAGCTTCATAATCACGCCATTCACTTCGCTTGAAAACAGTATTCGTCATCCCGATTTCTTCCCCTTGAAAGATAAACGGTGTGCCGATCAATGTCATATTCAGCAGCGCCAATGCTTTTGCACTTTCAACACGAAAGACTTTATCATCACCGAAACGACTTACCTGCCGTGGAAAATCATGGTTGGAAAGATAATTGGCCATCCAGAAATTACGATGATTCAATTGCGTCTGCCATTTCCGAATAACCGCTTTGAAATCAAGGATGGTCCAGTGGTAGCCTTTGCGGAAATCATATTTACCTAAGGGACCGCATCCGATCAAGGAAAGGTCGAACTGAAACATCATATCCAATTCATGACGATCCTTTCCTGCATAAAGCTGCGTATCCTCAACGGAAACCAGCATGCCCTCCCCGACACTGAAGCATTCCGGATAATGCGAGAAGACCTCCTGATTCATTTCCTGAATATAGTCATGGCTGCGTGGCAACGAACAGATCAGCTGTTCAGGAAACTGAAGCCCTTTGGAGCGTGTCTTGACATTAGGCAATCCTTTCGCCTTCGCAATGATATTGATCACGTCAAGTCTGAACCCCGCAATCCCTTTATCCATCCAGAAACGCATCGCAGCATAGATATCTTGGCGCATTGCGCTGTTTTCCCAATTCAGATCCACTTGTTCGGGAGTAAACAAAGCCAGCGCATATTCATTGTCATTGACTTTAGACCAGGCACTTCC
>CALNCD010000053.1 GCA_937874965.1 uncultured Erysipelotrichaceae bacterium
GGTCAATTTCAAAAAATGCAAGAATGCCCATCGCCTTTTCGCGGATTGCTGCTTCTTCTTTACGGGCTTTCTTCGTGTTCAGAAACTGGCTGACCAACGATGTTTTGAAGTCAATGTGTCCGCCGATCAGGACATTTTCAATAATGGAAAGTTCACGGATGAGTTCCACATTCTGAAAGGTACGAACCAGACCGAGATTAATGATCTTATGGACCGGAACACCGATCAGGTTTTTGATTTCCCCTGTATTCGTCTTAAAGAAAACTTCCCCGTCATTGGGTGTATAGAACTGGGTAATACAATTGAAGACTGTCGTCTTTCCAGCACCATTGGGGCCGATTAATCCAAAGATTTCCGCCTCTTTGATGGAAAAACTCAGATCATCAACTGCTTTTAACCCTCCGAAATGAATGGACAAGTGCCGAACATCCAGAACGGCATTAGCGGACTGGCTCATGAATGACCTCCTTATCCTTTTTGAATAACTGTCGTATCTTTTGGCGAATATCCCGGAAGAGCTGCATGATTCCCCCTGGATAGAACAAGATCACCAGAATAATCAGAACCCCTTTGATGATGTAGGCATATTCAGATATCCCATCGATTTTCTTAAGGAAGATTTCACTCATACCATAGACCACGAATGATCCGACAAAGGTTCCATAGAGTGACCTGAAGCCACCGATGACAATAATCGCCAGCATATCCAAGGAAAGGTTCATATTCCATGTTGTTGGATAGGAAATACGGATAATATGGACATAGAGCACCCCGGCTAATGCGGCAAAGGCAGTTGCAATCGCAAATGCGATAATCCGATACCGAAGAATATTGATACCCATTGCCTGTGCAGCATGTTCGCTTCCACGCATTGCGTTAAATGAACGGCCGATATAGCCCTTCAATAGATTAAACGAAAGAAACAGGATCACAAGCAGTACAAAGACAATCAGGCAATAGGTAACGCTTCGTGCGACAATAGGCTGCTTGGATAAATCCAGCAAACCGAAGAAGAGTTTCGGATAGGCAGCTTTTGCTCCGCTTGATCCGCCTGTGAAGAAATCAAATTGAATGAATATTTCCCGGAAGACCTCAGCAACCGCCAGTGTAGCAATTGCCAGATAAAGACCTTCGATTTTCAAAGAGACAAATCCGATCAGAATCCCGATAAGCGTGGGAATTAGAATGGATAAGATCAGGGAAACTTCAAAGGGAAGGTTCATCTGATAGGTGAAGTAAGCCGAGAGATAGGCACCCAGTCCCATGAATCCTGCTGTTCCTAGGGAAATCAGTCCGCTGAAGCCAAGCAGGATATTCAATCCCAACGCAGCGATGCCATAGATAATGACAGTTGCGATATTCACGACAATACTGCTGGGAATAATTCCCAAAGAAGCAAGCGGAACAATCAGAAGCAAGGCCAGGGCTAAGAGAAGAAATTGGAAATATGAATTTTTTACAAGTTTTTTCATTGTCCCTCCTAGACCTTCTTCACGAGTTTCTTACCGATCAGCCCATTAGGACGAACGACAAGGAACAAGAGAATCAAGAGATAGATCAGTGGTTTCCCCCACACTGTTCCATCCGGAACGCGCATGTAGAAGGTGATTAAGTTCAAACTGATCGAAATGATATATGCCCCGAGAACCGGCCCATGAAACGTCTGGAATCCACCGAGAACACACGCAAGGAGCGCAATGATCTGGACATCATTCATAAAGGTCAGTGAAACATTGGAGAAGGGAGCTGTCATCGTGCCTGCCAAAACACTAAGGGCACCTGCAATCGCCCAGGAAAGCATGGTAACCGTCTTGGTTGGAACACCCATCAAGCGAGCAGTCACTTCATTGGAAGCTGTCGTCCGGATTGCAAGACCCCATTTGGTCCGCTGGATCACGTAGAATAATGCAAGCATGATCACGACTCCTAGACTGATATTGAAAATCGCATTATATGATAATTGAGCTCCGATAATCGTCAATGAACCATTTGGAAAGAACTTCGGCAATGACAGATCATAATACCCAAAGATAAACGGTGCTGCACCGAGAATGATTGCCATAATCCCTAATGTGATAATCTGTTTCCCGACCGGAGAAACTTTCTTCGCATTTCGGATAATGATAATATCGATCAGGATGCCGACAACGATAGCGCTGACAATACCGATCACAACGGCACCGTATATCGGAATCCCGTACTTATTAACCGCAGTTGCAACCACGTAAGTATTGAACATTGCCAATACACCCTGAGCAAAGTTGGTAATATTCGATGTCCGATAAACCAGGATAATACTCAATGCCGCCAAAGCATAGATACTCCCGTATTCCAAGGAACGAAAGATAATCTCAATGAAAATACCCATTAAGCCACCCCCCACCGAATGATATCTGCTGCCCACACATAACCGATACCGGCTGCAACCATACAGATGACAGTGCCTTCTTTGATCTTCCCTTCCTGTAATCCTAGAACCAAAGACAGGATCTGGTCCACTTGACCGATATGGCCATAGTTCTCAAGATAGACGGATTGATCTTCCCGCTTGTTTAGATCATTCAGCAAACTGAGATGGCCTGAACGCTTCATGTGGAGGATATTCATGAAATCAATAGCTTCACGGGTAAGACCGGATAGCTTCAACGCCTTATCAATGCACGCATACCAATTAGGCATAGAAACCTCATTCAAACGTGCCTTCATCTTATTTGCATCCATCAGACGCAAGGAATGATACGCCTCGTTCACGGTATCTGGAGTCGCCGGGTTCTGTGTTCCTCCGATTTCAACACCGGCAGTTCGCGATAACGAACCATCCGAGATGATTCCCGTTCCCAGCAATAGATTCTTACCTGCATTCTTCTTAAGCAAAATTGCACCGCCGCCTGCGGACAGATCATACATCATGGACATATTATTGTCAGTATAATCGACGAAATCACCATTACGATAACCGCCGGCGACGAGAATGACATTGATGTCATCATCGGCAATCAGCATATCCTTCGCCATCTTGAGAGCACTTACCGTCGTACAGCATCGATTTTGAACATCAATTCCCCAGGCATTGGTTGCTTGGATACGATCCTGGATGTACAGTGCCGACGTCGTGAGCGGATATTCCTTCCATTCTTCGCCAAAGCACAAGATGACATCAATTTCCAAGGGATCCATACCCGCATCTTTCAGACAGGCCAAGGCTGCCTTGGCACCCATCTCCTGTGTGCCATCTTCAGGTCCTGGAATGTATTTCTGACGGATTCCCAATTTATTAATAATGTTTTCACTTGTCCAGATACCCTTGGTTGCATCTGCAATTTCCTGGGCGGACATCGTGTTTTCGGGAAGATAGATTCCCAAGCCGACAATGCCGACTGTTGTCTGATTTGACATACGCTTTCTCCTAATCTACATAATGCTCAAACTGGTGGATGAGCTGATCCAAATCATCTGTGATAAGAGAATGCCCGCAGTTCTCAAACCCAACCAAAGTGGCCTGATCCTCGAACGCTTCCTTCATGGCTTCCGCCTCAGAGAATGGTACAACCAGATCGTTCACACCATGGAAAATCACGACAGGACAAGTGACTGAATCAATCCGTCCGCTGCCCGCTTCAACCCCGTTGGTTGAATGTGTCATATTGAAATGGACCAAGGCATGATCGATATCAACCAGATTGCGCTGTTTGAAAATCGCATCCAGATACTCTGCATAATCGTCGGCATCAGGCTGGTGCAGATTATAGATACTGGCATCCCAGATCATCTTCAGCAGTGCTCTGTTGTCGCTTGCATAGGCATCAAGCACCGGCTTGACCTGAATCGGATCTTCCGCAATTTCTTCCTTGGTCACTAAGCGATCAGCTGTGGGGTGCCCTGCGCTGTCTTTGCGATACATAGCAAACCCCTGTAAGCCGACAGAGTCCAACAGAACGACGCGTTTGATTTTATGTCCTAGATCCGCAGCCGCTTCAAGGATGATTCCTCCCCCTGTCGACCAACCCGCCAAAGTTACACTTTCGAGCTGCAACGCTTCAATGAATGCTTCGACATCACGAGCAAGATCATGCAGAGAATCAAAACGAGTCTGATAGCTGCTGTCCCCGAAGCCGCGTAAATCCATCGCGTAAATGCAATACTTTGATTCAAGACGCTCCATCACGGGCTGCCAATGAACCGATGAACTCATATTACCATGTACTA
>CALNCD010000054.1 GCA_937874965.1 uncultured Erysipelotrichaceae bacterium
GGCTAATGTTCTGGCTTGTATTGCGGGAGAAGTTGTCTTGTACTTGGTGGCTTTACCGTATGTGGTGCTTGTGTATGGTGCATTGAACAGTATGGGAATCAATGCATTTCTGGTTTCATTCATGCTGATTTTTCTGCCGAATGATCTGTTGTCCTGCGCCATTGCCAGTCTTCTTGCGTCCCGTCTCTATCGGCAAGCAAAACAGCTTTTTCAAAATTAATCGGCATATACCGTAAGAATACACCAAAAAAACACGATTCAAACGCGTTATCACGTATAATTGATTTAAAGAATAGGAGAATCAAATATGGGATTTTTTGATCGATTTAAGCGAAATAAATCGACAGTTGAGCCTGCGCCGGAAGCAGTTTCAGTTGCAGCGAACCCTGTTCGTGAGGAACCTGTTTTCACAGCGGTTGATCCTGCGATTGAACAAGAAATTGCGAAGTCGGTGTTGGAACAGCTGAAAAGTCAGGAACCGGATGCCTCATTTGCACTGAAGCGTGTGGTTGAGATTGATGTGGAAAAGGAATTGGTTTCTGTGATTGTCGGGGCAATAGCCGCCAACGACCGAAGCCAGTCTGCGTTTAGAATTACAAAAGTGGTTGAACTAGAAAGGGAGTAATTGTATGTTACGGAAGTTCAGAGTCAAGATTAATGAAAAAGAATACCTTGTTGAGATGGAGGAAATCGGTGCGCCAGCGCCAACTGCTGCACCCGCAGCAGCACCCGTTGTCGAACAAGCAGCTCCAGCAGCTCCTGTAACACCTAGTCCGGTAAGCGGTACGGTTGTCAGCGGGGAAACAATTGAGGCCCCGATGCCTGGAAACATCCTGGATGTTATGGTCAAGGTCGGGGATACGGTAAGTGTTGAGCAACCGTTGCTTGTGCTGGAAGCCATGAAGATGGAAAATGAAATCGTAGCCCCAAAAGCAGGGAAAGTCGTTGCGGTCTACGTAACGAAGGGAACAGCAATTGACGTCGGGGAACCGATGATCACCATAGAATAAAGGTAAGGAGAACTATTTTGGAGATATTAATTAATGGATTTTTGACCATTACGTGGCAGCAGGTTGTCATGATGGTTATTGGATGTGTTTTGATTTATTTAGGGGTAAAGAAAGAATATGAACCGACATTATTGGTTCCTATGGGTCTGGGTGCAATCCTGGTAAACTTCCCTGGTTCCGCCATGGTCACGCAAGGAGAGCATGTCGGTGTCTTGAATGTCTTGTTTGATGCGGGAATTTCGACTGAATTGTTTCCGTTGTTAATCTTTATCGGTATAGGTGCAATGATCGATTTTGGACCATTGCTGCAGAATCCGTTCATGCTGTTGTTTGGTGCTGCTGCACAGTTCGGGATTTTCTTTGTTCTGGTTGTGGCGGTGATCTTCGGATTTTCCATTCCTGAAGCAGCTTCGATCGGAATTATCGGTGCTGCCGATGGTCCGACCTCGATTGTCGTGGCGAACCAGCTGGCACCTCACCTGCTTGGACCGATTACAGTTGCTGCATACTCCTATATGGCATTGGTACCGATTATTCAACCGATTGCTATAAAGCTTGTAACAACTAAGAAGGAACGTTCAATTCGGATGAAGTACAAGGCTGAAGGTGTTTCCAAGCGGACCAAGATTCTTTTCCCTATTGTTATCTCAATCGTTGCAGGTCTGGTATCCCCGGCTTCGTTGCCTCTGGTTGGTTTCCTGATGTTCGGTAACCTGATCCGTGAATGTGGTGTCTTGGACCGTTTGAGTTCAACGGCGCAAAATGAATTGGTTAACCTTGTTTCCATCGTGCTTGGGTTCACGATTGCGGTTAAGATGACTGCGGCTGAATTCCTTCAGGTTCAGACGTTGATGATTATCGCATTTGGGCTGGTTGCCTTTATCATGGATTCTATCGGCGGTGTTCTGTTTGCGAAGTTCTTGAATCTTTTCCGCAAGGAGAAGATCAATCCGATGATCGGTGCTGCTGGAATTTCCGCATTCCCTATGTCTGCTCGGGTCATCCAGAAGATGGCAACGGATGAAGACAAGCAGAACTTTGTTCTTAACTTTGCGATTGGCGCTAATGTCTCCGGACAGATTGCTTCCGTTATCGCAGGCGGGCTGATTTTAGCCCTTGTGGGGTAAATAAGTATGGGAATTACATTTACGGTTGAACTCCTTCCGCAAGCATTGACGATTATGCTGCAGGGAATGGTAGGTATCTTTATTGTATTAGGTGTTCTTTATTTAGTGTGTCTTCTTTTGGAAAAGGCGTTTCCTGCGGATTCCAAGAAGTAATTATCGTTTGTTCTCATGACGGATTTTGATCCGTTTCAATAATAGGAGGTACAACATGGGAAAAGTCGTGATTAAGCATCAGGCTACGGCCGGTACTGCAGAATCATCCGATATTCAGATTGTGATTGATGGCAATGATAATGGTGTCGATATTAATCTTGTCAGCAGCGTTGAAAATCAGTTCGGGAAACAAATCCGCAAGGTGATTCGAGAAACTCTGGATCATCTTGGTGTTGAAAATGCCAAGATTGTCGCTGTGGATAAAGGTGCTCTGGATTGCACGATCGTTGCTCGGGTTACTGCTGCAGTGATGCGAAGTGCCGATCAGAATAAGGATTATGATTGGGAGGCTTTAGATACATGGAACGCTTAAGACGGACAATGATGTTTGTTCCAGCCAGCAATCCTTGAATGATTCGCGATGCCGCGATCTATGGTGCTGATGCTGTGATGTTTGATCTGGAAGATTCTGTTTCATTAAAAGAAAAGGATACGTCGCGTTTCCTGTTGTTTAACGCAATCAAGACCCTGGATTTTGGTGATCTTGAAACCGTGGTCCGTATCAATAGCCTGGACATGGGTGGGATTGATGATATCAATGCCATGGTCCGGGCAGGAATCAAGGTTATCCGTTTGCCGAAGACTGAAACAGCGCAGGATGTGGTTGAAGCAGATGAAGCTATTACAGCCGCTGAGAAGCAATGCGGACGTGAGCTGGGAAGCACACGGATGATGGCAGCCATTGAGGGACCTACCGGGGTCTTGAATGCACCTGCTATTGCATTGGCAAGTAAACGTCTAATCGGCATTGCCCTCGGTGCTGAAGATTATGTGACTTCGATGAAGACGCGTCGTTTTCCTGAGAAGAACGGTGAGGAATTGTTCTTTGCCCGTTCAATGATCTTGCATGCGGCTCGTTCCGCGGGGATTGCTGCTTTGGATACGGTTTTCTCGGATATCAATGATATGGATACCTTGCGTAAAGAAGCAGAATTGATCAAGCAATTGGGATTCGATGGTAAATCGGTTATCAATCCGCGTCAGATTCCGGTTGTGAATGCAGTGTTCACCCCGACACAAAAAGAAATTGATAATGCTCTTGCTGTCAAGGCAGCCATTGCGGAAGCGGAATCCAAGGGTTCAGGGGTTATTGCTTTGAATGGCAAGATGATTGATAAGCCGATTGTTGATCGTGCTGAGAGAGTCTTAATGCTAGCCAAGGCTGCCGGCCTTGCTGTAGAGGAGTAAGCGATGAAAACCAATAAAGTCGGACGTCAGATTCCGGATGAGATAGCAGAAAAGTATGGTGTGTTTGAAGGCCAGTTTGCCCGCAAGCTGACTTACACGAAAGATGCTGCGAAGGTAACCAATGTTCTTCCTGGCGAAAGCAAGCTTGTGGATACAATCCATGATGCTATCCTGAAGACTGGTTTGAAAGATGGAATGACGATTTCCTTCCACCATCATTTCCGTGAAGGTGATAAGGTCATGAACATGGTCCTTGCTGAAATTGCAGCAATGGGAATTAAGAATCTATCTTTGGCATCAAGTTCGATTGCCAATGTTCATGAACCGCTAATTGATCATATTAATAACGGCGTAATCACGAACGTTACCAGTTCAGGATTACGTGACAAGGTCGGTGCGGCCATTTCTCATGGTATCATGAAGAACCCGGTGGTCATTCGTTCTCATGGTGGCCGTGGACGTGCCATTGAAGAAGGTTCTATACACATTGATGTTGCTTTCTTGGGGGCACCAAGCAGCGATGAATATGGAAATGCCAATGGTTCTCATGGCAAAGCGACATGCGGATCAATGGGCTATGCACGTGTGGATGCAGAATTTGCAGATAAGGTAGTTATTATCACAGATAATCTGGTGCCTTATCCGAATACTCCAATCTCAATTCCACAGAATCATGTTGATTATGTTGTTGTAGTTGATTCGATCGGTGATCCTGATGGAATTGCCAAAGGCGCGACTCGCTTCACGACCAATCCTAAGGAATTACTGATTGCTCAAAACGGAGCCCAGGCGATCATTGAATCGCCGTATTTCAAAGACGGCTATTCATTCCAGACTGGAACAGGTGGTTCAACACTTGCCCTTGCCCAGTATCTGGCGGATGAAATGAGAAAACGTCAGTACAAGGCAAGTTTCGCATTAGGGGGCATTACGTCACCGATGTGTACAATGCTTGAAGAAGGCTTGATTGAAAAAATTATTGATACACAGAGTTTTGATAAGGGTGCAGCCAAGTCAATGAAGGATAATGCAAATCATTATGAAATCAGTGCATCCTTCTATGCAAACCCGGGAAATAAAGGTGCTGCAGTCAACATGCTTGATGTTGTTGTTCTGAGTGCGTTGGAAGTTGATACGGATTTCAATGTCAATGTTATGACGGGATCCGATGGCTTGATTCGCGGGGCGTCAGGCGGACATTGCGATGCAGGAGCCGGGGCTAAGCTTACATTGATTATGACACCGTTGATCCGTGGCCGTATCCCTACCATTGTTGATCATGTGAATACCGTGATTACACCTGGTGAAAGCATTGATATTGTCGTTACCGAAATCGGAATTGCAATTAATCCGAAACGTCAGGATTTAATTGATGCGTTCAAGAATTCAACCCTTCCGCAGTATACTATCCAGGAATTGCGTGACAAGGCTTATGCAGTTGTCGGTGAACCTGAACCGATTCAGTACAATGATAAAGTCGTTGCAGTTATCGAATACCGTGATGGCAGTGTTATTGATGTGGTTTATGGAGTGGATCAGTAGTGACTCATTTCTGGGATGATTTGTTTGCTGAGGGGGATGAACCTGATTTGGAAGCCGTTTTGCTGAATCGGGAAGAACGGGTAAAGAAAACTGCTCTATTTGCGAATCGTTATCCTGAGTCAACAGTTGTTACCTTCAAATTGAATATTCCAGGTCCGATTAAATCAAACGAAAAGATCATCCGTCTTTATGAATTTGGAATGAGCGGGTTTCTCAAGCAGATGAATATGTCGTTCAAAGTGCTTGAGTCCGTTCATGAGTTCAAGCCGACCGGTCCAGAAGGATTCTGTGCCATCCAGGGAAGTCCGGTAAAGATTAAGAAGTGTGCGGTGGAACTGGAGAACAGTCCTATCGGTGCCCTCTATGATATCGATGTATACTGTATGATGAAGGATCAGTTGATGTCAATTTCCAGAAAGGATCTTGAATACCCTGAGCGCAAGTGCTTGATTTGTTCGCATGAAGCAAAGCAGTGTGCGGGCAGGCGTGTGCATTCCGTCAAGGAGTTGCAGCAGGCTATTATTGATCGTTGTACGATGGAAGGAAGTATGTGATATGAAAAAGAAAATCCGTTTTATGGATACTGTCTTGCGTGATGCACACCAATCATTGATTGCAACGCGCATGACCACTGAACAAATGGTCCCGATTTTAGAAACACTTGATGAAGCAGGGTATCTGTCGCTTGAAGTCTGGGGTGGTGCCACCTTCGATGCGTGCTTGCGTTATCTGAATGAAGATCCATGGGAACGTTTGAGAATTATCCGCCAGCATGTCAAGCATACGAAACTTCAAATGCTGCTGCGTGGACAGAATCTGTTGGGATATAAGCACTATCCAGATGATATTGTTGAAACATTTATTCAGAAATCAATTGAGAACGGAATTGATGTTATCCGCGTCTTTGATGCCCTCAATGATATGCGTAATCTTGAAGTATCGATTAAAGCTATCAAGAAATACGGCGGGGAGTGTCAGTGCTGTATCTGCTATACCATTAGTGATGTTCATACGATTGAGTATTATATGGGATTGGTTCAGAAGATGATTGAACTGAAGGTCGATTCCATTGCGATCAAGGATATGGCTGGTATTCTGACCCCTGATGTTGCGTATAATCTTGTTAAAGCCATTAAGGCTGTGACCGCAATTCCTGTCGAGGTACATACGCATGCTACCGCAGGCATTTCGGAGATGACCTATCTTAAAGCAGCAGAAGCAGGTGCAGATGTCATTGATACCGCAATCTCATCGTTATCCGGCGGGACCAGTCAGCCGGCAACGGAGTCCGTTGCCTTGGCCTTGGAAGGACTTGGGTATGATACCGGGTTGAACTTTGAAAAACTCAACGAAATTGCCGATTACTTCAAAGGAATCAAGGAGGTTTTCGTCAAAGAGGGAATCTTCAATCCGAAGGTTATGGAAGTGGAACCGAAGACGCTCTTGTATCAGGTGCCTGGGGGAATGCTTTCTAATTTATTGTCGCAGCTGAAAGATGCGCATAAGGAAGAACTTTATTACGATGTCCTTCGTGAAGTGCCGCGGGTTCGAGCTGATCTTGGCTATCCGCCGCTGGTTACTCCGATTTCACAGATGGTGGGAACTCAGGCAGTCATGAATGTAATGACCAAAGAACGGTATAAGCTGGTCCCAAATGAAATCAAGGATTACTTTAAGGGGCTTTATGGACAACCGCCAGCACCGGTTAATCCAGAAATACAGAAGAAGATTATCGGTGATGAAGCGGTCTTTACAGGTCGTCCTGCTGACTTGCTTGAACCAGGTCTTCCGGAGCTGGAGAAGGAGTACGGTCAATTTGTTGATTCGATGGAAGAATTGCTGATGATTGCGTTATTCCCTCAAGTTGCCTTGCCTTATCTGAAACGGAAGAAAGATCCGTTCTATGATATTCCTGAGCAACGGGTTGAATTGTACGTATAAAACGAAAAGAGATGGTTTGAAAACCATCTCTTTTTTATCGGCGCCAGCCGTAAAGAAAAACCACCTGCAGGTGGTTTTTAGAGATAGGTCAGCCAATCGTTATGCTTGCTGGAATTTCCTCTTACAACATCGAAGTAGGCTTTCTGAATTGCCAGGGTTACCGGACCAGGCTTACCTGTTCCAAGTTTGATCCGATCAATGGTATTTATCGGTGAAATCTCTACTGCTGTCCCGCTAAAGAATGCTTCATCAGCGACATATGCAAACTCCCGCGGCAGATCTTGTTCGATCACTGTATATCCAAGATCCTGTGCAACAGTAATGACGGAGTTGCGGGTTATCCCGATTAAAGTACTTGCACTGATCGGCGTTGTGTAGATTACTCCGTTTTTTACGAAGAAGACATTTTCGCCGCTTCCTTCTGAAATCTTTCCTTCGGTGTTCAAGGCAATTCCTTCATCAAAGGTAGGAAAAGTGTTCTGAGCAGGACGTTGCCAAGATGAAAATTGAACATTTAGTCCGTTTTCAAGCGCGCCTTCGCCTTTGTATGCTCCCCAATACCAAACCAGGATTGCCACTTCAACCGGACAATTCCGTCCTTCGACACCAAGGGTATTACGCCCGCGGTAGACAATCGGACGGATATAGCATTCATCGAGGTTGTTGGCCTTGATGGTTTCCAGTGTCGCATTGATTAAGGTATCGATATCGTAAGGTATTTCCGTCTTGTAAATTTTACAGGATTCGTAAAGCCGCTGATAGTGTTCACGCAAACGAAAAATAGCACTTTGTCCGTCATCCGTCTTGTACATCCGGATTCCTTCAAAAAATGCCGAAGCGTAATGCAATGCATGGGCAAATAGACTGACGTTGGCTTCGCTTTCGTCCATCAATGAGCCGTTTTTCCAAACAATTGACATAATCTTTAAATCTCCCTCTGTTATGAAACCATTATACCCTTATTTTCAGGGGATTGCAAAAGTGAAAAGAAAAACTTGAAAGTGTTTTCATTGTGTTTTTGCAAATAACGGCCGTTATTTTCATCTTTTTTTTGGTTTTTTTGGACAGGAGTGATAGAATACTAGGGTAGGTGATTTTATGGAAGTAATAAAACATATGAAGAGTTACCGCAGATTCGGTGTTTTAGCCGTTGTCTGTGTCGCTGCTGAGACCATGTTTGAATTGGTTATCCCAATCATTATGGCGGATATTATTGATGTTGGTGTAGCGCAACATAACAGTGCAGTCATTATTCGCCAAGGCATCCTCATGGTCGGGTGTGCTTTGCTCTCCCTTGTTTTGGGTGTCATGTATTCCAAGTTCAGCGCAACATTCGCGAATGGAACAGGGTATTCACTGCGGGAGGCGATCTTTAAAAAGATTCAATCGTTCTCATTTTCAAACATTGATCATTTTTCCAGCTCCTCACTGATCACACGGCTCACTTCGGATGTTACCATTATTGCGAATTCAATCAGCACAGGTCTTCGTCCCTTGGTTCGTGCACCGGTCATGCTGTTGAGTGCTTTGACATTATCGTTTGTCATTAATGCTCAATTGGCCATTGTCTTCTTGATTGCAGCTCCTTTGTTAGGGCTTATCCTATTTATGATCATTTCCCGGGTTCGTCCATTATACCGGATTATGCAGGATACGATAGACAAGGTAAATCTGACAATACAGGAAAATCTGATCGCGATTCGGGTGGTGAAGGCTTTTGTACGTCAGGATTACGAAATAGGTAAGTTTGATGTTGTCAATACTGAGTTTGAGTCGAATTCGGAACGGGCTTTCCGCTTAGCAACACTGAACATGCCGGCTATGCAATTTATCATGTATGCCACAATCATTGCAATTCTATGGTTCGGCGGCAATCTTATTTTTGTGGGGTCGATGAAAGTCGGGGAGCTGACAGGTTTCTTAAGCTACGTTCTTCAGGTGCTCAATGCCTTGATGATGATCTCTAATGTATTTATGCTATTGTCACGGGCGTTGACATCGCAACAGCGGATTCAGGAAGTCCTGGATGAGTCCAATGATATGGATTTGAGTGAAATCAATCCTGACTTGGAGTTGCAGGATGGCTCCATTGTGTTTGACCATGTCAGTTTCAAATACTCAAAATCGGCCCAGGAAAATGTTTTATCTGATATTTCCTTTGCTTTGGATAGTGGCGACACTGTCGGAATTATTGGAACTACCGGTTCTTCCAAAAGTACCTTGGCTCAGTTGATTCTGCGGTTATATGATGCAAGCCAAGGATCGGTCATTGTGTCAGGCCATGATGTAAAGGAATATAGCCTTGAACATTTACGGGATGCGATCGCGATTGTTTTGCAGAAGAATACATTGTTCAGCGGTACGATTTCAGAAAATCTTCGTTGGGGAGATCAGTTTGCCAGTGATCAGGAACTGATTGATGCCTGCAAAATAGCGAATGCACATGATTTTATTATGAGTAAAAAAGATGGCTACAATGCTAAAGTTGAACAGGGTGGCAACAACTTCTCTGGCGGTCAGAAGCAGCGTCTGTGTATCGCTCGTGCCTTATTGAAAAAGCCGAGAATTCTTATTTTTGATGATTCAACCAGTGCTTTGGATCGGGCGACTGAAGCGAATATCTGGAAACAGATGCAGGCTACTCTTCCTCAGACCACAAAAATTATCATTGCTCAGAAGATTTCATCGGTCATGGATGCTGATCAGATTATTATCATGGATAACGGACGTATTGATTCAGTCGGCAATCATGAGTCGCTTTTGAAATTCAGCGAGATCTATCAGGAAATCTTCCAGTCTCAACAGGAAGGAGTGCTCTGATGTCACGGAATCGCATGGCGGGGTATAAAAAACCTCAGGATACAGGGAAAACCTTGAGAATATTGATCCATTATCTGGGTTTTCATCGATTCACTGTTATAGTGGTTGCTGTCTTGGTTATCCTATCAAGTTTGGCAAGTGTTTTCGGAACATATCTGTTGAAGCCCATTGTCAATGATTACATTATGGTTCAGGATATTGCTGGGCTAATTCAAATGCTTGGTTTTCTAGGGGTTATCTATGGCGTCGGAGCATTATCTACTTTAGGTTACAACCAGCTGATGGTGGGTGTAGCACAAAAGGTTATTGCCCGAATCCGTAAAGATCTCTTTGAGCACACGCAATCATTGCCGATGTCATTCTTTGATGGAATGACCCATGGTGAATTAATGAGTTACTTTACCAATGATGTGGATACGATTGCAGATGCGCTCAATAACAGTTTCACCTTGCTTGTACAGAGTTTGACAGTGACGGTGGGGACATTGGTGATGATTGTCGTGCTGAGCTGGCAACTCTCGTTGGTTGTTTTTGCCAGTCTGTTCTTAATGCTCGTCTATGTCCGCTATAACTCCAAAAAAAGCCGTGAAAATTTCAGACGTCAGCAGAAAGCCATGGCCTCACTGAATGGCTATATCGAAGAAATTATGACAGGTCAGAAAGTCTCACGTGTCTTTAATCATGAAGTACAGGATTTTGATGCCTTTACACAATACAGCGATGCATTGCGCTCCAGTGCGACCAAGGCCCAAACATACGCCGGACGGCTTGTTCCTGTAATCGTCAGTATCTCATATATGAATTACTCCCTTTCCGCAACAATCGGCGGTTTATTTGCCATCAGCGGTTTAATGAGTGTCGGATCATTGACAGCTTACCTGGTGTATGTGCGCCAAAGTGCTATGCCTTTGAACCAGTTCTCCCAGCAGATGAATTTTATCTTGATCGCGCTGGCTGGAGCGGAGCGAATCTTCAATCTGATGGAAATGGAATCAGAAGTGGATGAAGGACAGGTCACGTTATCAAAGACAGGCGATGAATCCTGGACATGGACAGTAGATCAGCAGAGCACACCAATGGCAGGAAAGGTAGTTTTTGATCAAGTCAGTTTCGGCTATGAGCCAAAGCGCATGATTCTCAAGAATATTTCATTGTTTGCTAAACCAGGACAGAAAGTCGCTTTGGTAGGATCGACAGGTGCTGGAAAGACAACGATTATCAACCTGATTTCCCGCTTCTATGAAATCAGTAAGGGGTCGATTTTTTTTGATGGTATCGATCTGCGGCAAATGGAAAAATCAAGTCTGCGAAGTTCGCTGGGCATGGTTAATCAGGATACCCATTTATTTTCTGGGACGATTGCTGACAATATTCGGTATGGCCGACTGGAAGCAACGGATGATGATGTTGTTGCTGCAGCTAAACTGGCAAATGCAGACTCCTTTATTCGCCGTTTGCCCCAAGGCTATCAGACCCTGCTGAACAATGATGGTGCTAACCTTTCGCAAGGACAGCGGCAACTCCTGTCCATTGCGCGAACAGCAATTGCCGATCCTCCTGTTTTAATCCTCGATGAAGCGACATCATCGGTTGATACGCGAACGGAAAAACTGATTGAAAAAGGAATGGATAAATTGATGCAAGGCAGAACAGTCTTTGTTATTGCCCATCGATTATCAACGGTCCGCAATGCAGATGCAATCTTGGTGCTCGAGCATGGCGAAATCATTGAACGAGGCAATCATGACGAACTTCTTGAACTGAAAGGAAGATACTACCAGCTCTATTACGGTCTGAGTGAATTATCATAGAGTACAAGTGCGGGGAAATGACCTGGAATCGGCGGTTTTAAAAAACACGTTTTAATTTCACAAAAAGAATCAGTCAATCCCATTGTAATCCTGTGTAGTTTCATATATAATAACAATAGTTCGTGAACAATTTCTTCTCACAAACACGAACAAGATAGTACAACACTTCCCCTCGTTGTACTATTTTTTTTGCATATTAGCCTTTTATCGGCGGATTTCAAGAATCTTTTCCGCAATGTTTTTCCAAGAGGCCTCAGTTAGAATTGCATCAATCTGTATAAGCTTATCTTTTGATTGGGTGGTTAAAGTGAAGGTTGAAATCAGTACATCGTAGGCCTCAAGTGTACGCTGATCAAAATAATCAGGATTGACGCAATCGTAGAAAAACCGGGTTAATTGCACGAAACTTCCGAAACGCTTGGAAAGCTGGTTTGATAGAATAGTTGCATGCTTATAACTTATATCGCTTATCAGAGCGATTCTGATTACCTTCTTGCGGTCTTCCAGTGCCAGTGAGAGATTGGTCCATTCGATATAAAATGTATAGATTATTTCTTGAAGGAGTGAACTGTTGGGTTGAAGAGGAAATGGAAGGTGGGTTTTGACAAGAGTACTGATTTTTTCAATATCCTCTGGGAATTCTTTTTTCAAGATGTGAAGGTACATGCTGCTGTTATCCCAAACAATATAGTTAAAGGGCCCGATGCATTGATAATGATTTACTTTAAATTGAATTGAATGAGCCAGCGACAAAACTTCATCGGGCTCAATCGAAATGGATAAACCGGATTGCACGTCCTCAATGAGTGATAGGATTTGTGTTTTGAGCAGGGTCTGTGTCTTATTTTCGATTGGAAAGATTGCCTGGTAAAGATTAAGAATAAATGCATCAGACAGGTCAAAGAAGTATCCGATAAAAATATTCTGCAAACGATGCTTTGTTTTGATGAAGTGGTCTTTCAACTTAGCGAATCGATCTGGATCAATCTCTCGTGGTTCATCATTGAATCCTTGGCAGTACCGGACGATTGCGATATAGAAAAGGACGGCATTTTCTTCGTGAAAGAAAGGGATTGATGCTGGTTCAACGTCCTGGATGAGTTGATACACGTATTGAGAAATATCCAGTGAAGATAAATCGAGGCACCAATTCCCAGGGAGAGAACACTCGCGCAGATAATGCATCATAAAGATGCGCACGGCACATTCGTTTTGTGAGACCAATGCAAGCGGACGCTTGGAAAGGAAAATGTTGCGTTTCTGGAGACCTTCTTCCATTTTGATGAGAATACGGCGAAGTGTTGCTTCACTTCGGTCAGTCTCAATTGCCCACTCCGAAATGGAAAGTGTCGGATTTAAGAAAATGTCACCGATTAAGGTCAACGGCAGTGAATGCTCGAAAATATAGCGATAGATCTCTTTGATTGTATTGTTTGGCGGAAGACGCAGGTGAATACCGAACTTCAACGATATCTCAAAACAAATGATATGAGACCACTTTCCCTTTAGGAAATGAATGTCATTGTTTACTGTACGAACAGAAACATTGAACTTCCTTGCCAGCTGAGCTGCAGTGATCCAATTATCTGAATAAAGCAGGTATTCAATCATTCCCATGCGTCGGCTGGTTGCGGAATCTAATAAGTCCTTCATTGAAACACTCCTTGCTGATAACTCTATAAAACATAGCAATATTTATTGAAGTGTCTGAATACCGGTTTGCACGCCTCTTTCAATAATACTTTTTATATCGACTATTGTTCTGATTCATTATAGACGAAACAACCTTAGGAATCAAGATATACACCTTAGGAAAAGCCAAGATAACTTATATTACGTTCAAATTGAATTGAAAATTACACGTTAAAGTTAGTTCTTGGTAAGAATGATGAACAAAATAAATGAACACATAAAAATATGAGCGGAATTATTACTCTTGATGCCGGAAAACGGCAGGATGAGAAAGTATACCAAGAGTATTGGTCTGATTCATTGTGAGGATGATAAAAAGCTGAGCAGGCTGATGAATGGCGTGCTTACTCAGACAATCATCTGGTTGAATAGACGAAACAGCTCATTTAATCAAGACTTATCTTTATGAACAGGACTGTTTGTTCTTTCATGGATATTTTCTTGACCTGATAACCATAGTCAACCAGTTCTTTCTTATAATTCAAGAAAAAATGATCCAGATCAACACCGGCAATGCGGCCGATATCACGGAAAGATAACGTTAATGATTGACTGCCTTGTTCTTGGATGTGCGCCCATAGCTGGTTGTATTTGCTCATTGTTCACCTCGTATAATTGATTCGATTGTATCCAATCCGGGCATCTTAATCAAGGTGCCATTCATAATTTTTATTCTTGACGCGCACCTGTGTTATAGATAGAATGCTGACTGATTGCACGAGTAATCATCAAAATTATGGATTCGAGGTGAACTGCATGAAATGAGTCAGAACTTCAATGGTGCTGACAGGCACGATTGTGTTATTTCTGTGAAGACACTCGCAACAGATTTTGATGATTCTGTATGGAAACTGATAACCTGACTTGTCCGCTGCAACTATCAGAAGCTATAAAAAAACCTCCATGTGGAGGGTGTGTTACATCTTGGTGCCCGAGGACGGACTCGAACCGTCATGGATATTACTCCGGTGGATTTTGAGTCCACTGCGTCTACCGATTTCACCACTCGGGCAATACTTTATAATAATATAATACTTTTACTGAAAAAGCAATTGCTTCATCGCAAAGTTTTGAATTTTTCTCTCCTAATTTTGATAAAAGAGATGACAGACGATTTTATTTTGGGTATAATGAAACAGCACTGGAGGATTGGCCGAGCGGTTTAAGGCACCATCTTGGAAAGGTGGCGAAGTGCAATGCTTCCGTGAGTTCGAATCTCATGTCCTCCGCCAGTGATTACAACACCCACTAAACAGTGGGTTTTTTAATATTTTTCAGTATCTGCGGTCATTTTTGGACAGGCACTTAAACGATTCGTACGTGTGCCTTGTCATCTTCAATGCGATTGAGTAAATGTATAGGTATCAGGGCAGTCCTATAACCGCTGTTTGGTGAGTGCTTCCGGATTTCATTGCGGGCACATGTTAGTGTAGAGCGTTTCTGTTTTTAAAGGGTAATTCCGATTGTGACATCGATAATGGCAGGTTGACTGCTACAATAGGTGTAGAAGAAAGAAGGGATAAGGATGGCAAAGCTGGTTTTTGATATTTTCAAAGAACCTTCCCGGGATATTCTCTGTATTGATTGCAAGAGCTTCTATGCCTCGGTGGAATGCGTTGAGAGGGGTTTGAACCCTTTGAAAGCCAAACTTGTAGTGATGAGTTATCCGAGTGATAATCCAAAAGAGCGAGGCAGCGGCCTGATTCTGGCATCGAGTCCTATGGCAAAAAAAGCCTATAAGATTTCCAACATATCCAGAGCCCGGGATCTCCCTTTTCCATATCCTGATGACCTGTACATTGTTCCGCCGCGCATGAAGGTCTATATGAATATCAACAAGAAAATCAACAATATTTATAAGAGTTTTGTCGATGAATCCAATCATGCTGTCTACTCCGTTGATGAATCGTTTCTTGATGTCACTAATTCCCTGAGTTATTTCCACTGTGAAACTCCTCGGGATCTAGCTCGGATTATCCAGCGGAAAGTGTATGATGAGACCGGTATTTACACAACTGTAGGAATCGGTGACAATCCTTTGCTAGCGAAGCTTGCCCTTGATAACGAAGCCAAAAATAACAAAGATATGAAAGCAGAGTGGCGCTATGAAGATGTTCAGACCAAGCTGTGGGGAATTGAGTCACTCACTGATTTCTGGGGTATTGGCAAGCGGACAGAAAAGAGGCTGAACATGCTGGGAATACATTCTGTCAAGGATCTGGCCAATTATGATTACGATCTCCTAAAAGCGAAGCTCGGAGTTATCGGTTCACAGCTTTATGCTCATGCATGGGGTATAGACAGAACGTTTCTTGGCGAGGAGTATCATCCGAAAAGCAAAAGCATTGGGAATAGTCAGGTATTAAATCGTGATTATACAAAGCAAGGCGAAATAGAGATCGTCCTGAAG
>CALNCD010000055.1 GCA_937874965.1 uncultured Erysipelotrichaceae bacterium
TGGATCTTGATTTAAAAAAGAAGATCGACGATCTTTCCTTTGGTAACAAGAAGAAAGTCGGTATCGTACAAGGCTTACTTCACGAGCCCAAACTGATTATCCTGGATGAACCTGCTGCGGGGCTCAATGATGTTGAAACACTTGGACTTGCGAAATCAATCCGTCAGATCCGGGATGATCTAAAGGTATCGATTCTTTTGGTTGAACATGATATGCGTCTGGTCATGGATATCTGCGATCAGATCTGTGCGATTTCGTTCGGGAAGCATCTGGCGACAGGAACTCCTAAGGAAATACAATCCAACCGGTTGGTTCAGGAGGCCTATCTTGGATCTCAGGAGGAGGTACAATGAGTTCAGTTCTGTTGGAAATCAAGGATCTCGTGGTAAACTATGGCGCAATCAAAGCGTTGAAAGGAATATCCTTCAGTGTTGAAGAAGGAAGTATTGTTGCATTGCTTGGGGCGAATGGCGCCGGAAAGACGACGACATTGAGAACACTCTCCGGTTTGATCAAACCGAGTTCCGGACAGATTATCTATCAAGGTCAGCCGATCCAAGGAAAAGATGCTGAAAAGATTACCAAAGGCGGTATTTCCCAATCCCCGGAAGGCCGGCAGGTCTTCCGTGATCTGAGTGTCATGGATAATCTTAAAGTGGGTGCATTTACATTAAGCAACAAGAAAGAAATTGCGGCGAATCTAGAACGGGTCTTTCATTACTTCCCGGTCTTGAAGGAGCGGAGTTCGCAAATTGCATCAACGCTTTCCGGTGGTGAACAGCAGATGCTTGCGATCGCCCGGGCATTGATGAATAGTCCGAGACTTCTCTTGCTGGATGAACCTTCATTAGGGTTAGCACCATTGATTGTCCGTGATATTATGACAATCGTAAAAGAAATCAGCATGGAAGGGACAACTGTCATTATTGTCGAACAGAACGCAGCGCAGACCCTTAAAATTGCCGATTATGCCTACGTTATTGAATTAGGCTCCATCAGTTCGCAAGGAACAGGTGAAGAGCTCTTGAATGATTCCACGCTGGTTGAAGCGTATCTGGGATCACATAGTTAGTGAAATCAAATGCAAATAGAAAGGCATTGATTATATAAAAGGAGGAAAACTTTCTATGAAACGATTACTTAAGGTAATCCTAGTCGGACTCATGTCCTTCAGTTTAGTGGCTTGTTCAGGTAAGAGCGAAGAAGCGGCTCAGGGTATTACGGATACAACTGTAAAAATTGCCAACTGTGCTGCAACCTCTGGTGCATATGCGCCTGTCGGAGTTCCCTTTAATGCAGGGATTGAGGCTTATGTAAAGTATATTAATGATCAAGGTGGTGTCAACGGACGTAAAATTGAATTTATCCACCAGGATGATGAATTTGATGCAGCGAAGGGTAAAGCTTGCCTGCAATCAATGATTGAGGACAAGAAAGTCTTTGCGATTGTGGGTCACTTCGGTACACCTGTCGTCGCCGCAACTATTGAAGATCTTAAAGAATCCGGAATTCCGGCTGTCTATTTTGCAACTGGAATCGGTCAGCTTTACTCCGCAGATGCAAAGACGGATGGCAAAGAGAATATTTTCCCGGTTCAGCCGATTTACACCACAGAAGGCAAGATCATGGTTACTCGTGCTGTCGGAACGTTCAATGCTAAGAAAGTCGGTATTATCTATACAAATGATGACGCGGGCAAAGATATGCTTAAGGGTGCACAGGAGCAAGCGAAGACCTTGAAGGTTGAATTAATTGAAGCTCAGGTTCCGGCAGGTGCTACCGATGTTTCCAGTGCTGTGGCATTGATCAAGGAAGCCAATGTTGATTTCATTATCGGAGCTGCAATTCAAGCAACCATCCCAACGATTGTCAAGGCCTTGGCTGAGCAGAATGTCAACAAGGATGTCATAACGACGTATGTCAACGTTGCACCTGTTGTTGCGAAGCAAGTCTATGATTCGATTAACGGTAAATTTGATGTCTATGGAAACGGATGGGTCTCATTTGCAGCTGAACAAGCAGATGCTTTGAAACTCTACGCAGCAAATATTTCTTCCGAGTATGCAAGCAATGCTTATGCAATCACAGGATGGATTGCTGGGTACTTCTTCGTTGAAGGGTTAAAGGCTATGGGCGAAGAAACACCGACATGGGCTAACTACATTGCCGCAATGGAAAAAGCACCGATTCAAAACCCGTTCGGTGGTCTGATTGATTTCACGAACGGCAAGCGTGAGGGAACAACAGTCATGAATCTGTCGAAAGTAAAGAATGCCGATGGATGGGAAGCTGTTCAACCGCTGCAGTCAATCGATGATATTTTAGGAAACTAGACGGAAAGGGGAGGTTTCTCCCCTTTATGTCACTGATGGAGGATCTATGAAGTATAATTACAGTGATAAAGTGAAAAGTGTGGAAGAAGCATTGGAGGTTGTGAAATCCAATGATGTTATCGTCACCGGATTAGGGGCTGGAGAAGGCCGGCTGTTCTTGGAGAAGTTGCACACGATTGCGGATCGCGTGACGAATGTCACCGTGACCAATTGCTTGCCGATGAGCGAATTTGAATTCTTTAAAGAACCCTATAAAGATGCTTTTAATGTCGATGGCTGGTTTTTTGCACCAGCATTAAGACGTTCCTTTGAAAACGGGAATATTGCATTTATTCCGAACCACTTGCATTTTGCCGCAACCAAGCGTATTCATCATATCAAGCCTAATATCTATGTCGGTTCAGCATCGTCAGTGGATAAGCATGGGTTCGTTTCACTCTCGACTTCAAATACCTATGAACAACGCATGATCAGGGAGGCGGACTATGTCATTCTTGAAGTAAACCCGAATTTCCCGAAAACCTACGGTGATGTTGAACTGCATGTCAATGATATCTCAATTATTATTGACGCTGATTATCCTGTTCCGACATTGCCGGATGTCGAACCTAATGAGAAAGATCGGATTATCGGACAGTTTATTGCTGAACACATCAATGACGGGGATACGATTCAATTGGGTATCGGCGGCATTCCGAATGCCGTAGCTGAATTTCTGGTCGATAAGAAAGATCTCGGTGTTCACACTGAAATGATGACATCCAATATGGCCAAACTCGCCAAGATGGGCGTTATCAATGGCCGCAAGAAATCCTTGCATCCCAATAAGATTGTCACAACCTTTATTCTGGGGAACAAAGAACTCTATGAGTATTGTGATCAGAATCCTTCCATCTTGGTCATGGATGGTTTCTACGTCAACAGCCCTAAGACCATTGCTCAAAACGATAACATGGTATCCATCAATACTTCCTTGGAAGTGGATCTTACAGGTCAATGTGCCTCTGAGTCAATCGGGCCAAAGCAAATCAGCGGAACGGGGGGACAGGCTGATACCGCTATCGGTGCGCAGGATGCTAAAAATGGCCGTTCGTATATTGCCTTGTATTCTACGGCGATGGTCAAGAATCCGGAAACAGGTGAACGTGAAGAAATTTCCAAGATTGTTCCGACGCTTAAACTGGGGGCAATTGTTTCCTTATCCCGTAATGATGTCGACAATGTCGTTACAGAATACGGCATTGCTGAACTTCGCGGCACCAATACGCGCGAGAGGGTAGAACGCCTGATTGCAATTGCTCATCCGAAGTTCAGGGGCGAACTGCTCGCTGAAGCTAAACGCTATGGACTGATTGCCTGATGATCTTGAACTATAACGGCTATCAGGTTTACTATGAAAGCTATGGAACCGGAGATCCTTTGATTATTCTCAACGGCATTATGATGTCGACCAACAGCTGGAAACCGTTTATTGAACAATTTTCAAGCCATTCACGTCTGATTCTGGTTGATTTTCTGGATCAGGGACAGTCAT
This sequence comes from uncultured Erysipelotrichaceae bacterium, assembly GCA_937874965.1. GTDB lineage: Bacteria > Bacillota_I > Bacilli_A > Erysipelotrichales > Erysipelotrichaceae > CALNCD01. The sequence goes on from CALNCD010000055.1 coordinate 3,868, forward strand.
CTCGGCTGGATGGTATTGAATATAAGCATGATCTTCAGGTAGCTATGCTGGCTCATCTGATCAAAACATTGGATCTTCATGATGTATCGCTCTTCGGAATATCCTACGGCGGTGAAATCGCCATCCAGTTTGCACTGGCTCATCCAGCTGTTTTGAAGAATCTCTTGCTGTTTAACACCACGGCTTGGACCTCGCCTTGGCTTGAGGAAGTCGGTAATGGCTGGAATCATGCAGCCTCTGATCCAGAAGCATATTATGCTGCAACGATTCCTGTTATTTATTCGCCGCAGTTCTACACCCGAGAAATCGAGTGGATGAACCAGCGTAAAGCAATCCTTCTGCCGATCTTCAAAGATCCGCGGTTTATCCAGGCGATGATCCGCTTAACCAATAGTTCTGTTGGTTATAATGTAAAAGAACAGATTAAAAACATTAAGACCCGGACACTTGTCGTCTCCAGTCAGTATGATTTTGTAACACCTGTTTCAGAGCAGGAATACCTCGTTTCTCAGCTGGAAAACTGTGATTATGTGCTGATTCCGGATTGCGGACATGCGAGTATGTATGAGCATCCCCATCTTTTTGCTGCATTGGTGCTTGGTTTTGTTGAAAAAAATAACACGGCCTATCATCTGTAATTTATGCTACAATATTAGGGTTAAGTAAGTCTGGGGGAGGATACACATGTCCGAAGTGTTGATTAATAAACCGAAAACAAAGCGTGGAGAGATTACGTTCAATAAATTGACGCAATCGGCTGAGGAAAATTTCTATCAGAAGGGGTATCATGAAACTTCGATCAGTGATATTACCCGGAGTGCGCATGTCGCTTTAGGGACTTATTATGTGTATTTTCAAGATAAGCTGAGTGTTTACAAATATCTTCTGCTTCAATACTCGCACGACATCCGGAAGAACATTGCGTTGTCAATACGAGGATTAGAAGATCGGCGTGAAATCGAACGGGCAGGTTTAAAAAGCTTTCTCGTCTATATCAGTGAGCACAAGCACATCTACAACATTATCTGGGAATCGCTGTATATCGACAAACAGTTGTTTGTCGATTACTATACGAATTTTGCTCATGCTTACGAAACCCAGATTATTGATGCTCAGAATAAGCAAGAGATGAAACAGTTCGATCCGCAGATTGCCAGTTATCTGCTAATGGGCGTTGCTAACTTTATCGGATTAAAATGGGTCATGTTTGATGATTCTACGGATTTCGATGCGATTGTTGATGAAACAATCCGGATATTGGATATCGGTATGTTTGCCCATGACAAAAGTTCAGAAACCGAATTGTGATCTGCAAACAGCTTGATATTGAAAAAAGAGGGAATTACTTTCCCGTTTCGATAATGCTCATGACGAGGTCATGGGCTTTTTGTTGCTTCTCGCCAGGCAAAGGCTGTTCATGTGTGCTTTGCCACGAATAGACACTTCCTGCATTTTCATAGTAACTCAAGAGTTGAATCTGTTCATCGTGGAATGCAAATACTATCCGCGGGTCATAGCTGAATGAAGCGCATTGTTCAGGCTGATAGCGGGAAAGCGTGAATAAGGGTGATTCGTAGGTCAGTTTGCAAAGCATTCCGTTGTGCTCGAATCGTTGATTATGGGTTGATTCAGCAATCTTGATCAGTGTATTT
>CALNCD010000056.1 GCA_937874965.1 uncultured Erysipelotrichaceae bacterium
CCAGTATTCAGGCCCTGATCACCGTCGAATGCTCGTTTATGGTCCTGCGCAATCTGCAATGGAATCACACCCTCCTGATACACCAAAGACAGATAGGAGAATTCTTCACCCTCAAGATACGATTCAATGACAACCTCCCGGGCTGCATCTGAGAACTTCTGATCAATCATCATCGCATGAAGTTCCCTTTTTGCTTCATCAAAGGATGATACAATACTGACGCCTTTGCCCGCTGCCAAGCCGGAGGCTTTCAAGACAACCGGATAATCATGCTGCTCAAGGTAAATAAGCGCTTGTTCATACGAGGTGAACACCGCATAATCAGCCGTCGGTATATTGGCCTCTCGCATGATCTCCTTCGCAAATGACTTATAACTCTCCAGCTGGGCTGCTTTTTTTGAAGGGCCGAAAACCCGCAGTCCTGCAGACTCGAAAGCATCAACGATGCCCTCAGCTAAGGCATCCTCTGGGCCTACAACCACAAGATCGACTTCAGCTTGCTGCGCAAACTGAATCAAGCCTTGATGATCACTCAATCCAATCGGTACAACCTGTGCAACATCACGCATGCCATCGCTGCCAGGACAAACATAGACCACTTCAACATGCGGGCTCTTCTTAAACTTGGCCGCCAATGCATGTTCACGCCCGCCGCTACCAAGGACCATAACCCGTCCCATCAGTGTTTAAAGTGCCTTTCGTGAGTGAATACCATGGCAATACCGGCTTGGTCACAGGCATCAATGGACAATTGATCCTTGATTGATCCGCCAGGCTGGATAATCGCAGCAATGCCATGTTCAGCCGCCAACTCGACACAATCTGCCATTGGAAAGAAAGCATCACTGGCCAAAAATGATCCAGCGGACTGTTCCTGAGCTTGTTCGAGAGCCAGCTTCAGAGCACCGATCCGGTTACTTTGCCCGCAGCCTATCCCTAGAGTTACCCCGTTTTTCACCAGAACAATCGCATTGCTTTTAACATGCTTGACAATCTTTTCCGCAAACCAAAGATCCTCATTCCATTCTGGTTGAATACTTGAAGCACTCACCTGTTCCCAATGATCGGGACCTGCACACCTAAGATCCGCAGACTGTTTCAAAAGACCGCCATTGACGCTGCGAACACAGAATTCCTCCCGTAAGCCGCTTTGCGTGAATGTCAGCAGCCGAATGTTCTTTTTCTTCATCAGTATTTCTTTTGCCTCCTTTTCAAAGGAGGGTGCAAGAACAATCTCCAAAAATAAATGACTGAGCTGGTCTGCCGTCTCATGGTCCACCGGAACATTGAACGCTACAACGCCTCCAAAGATACTCACCGGATCAGCTGCATAGACTTTCTGAAAGGCAGCACTCGCACTGCTGGCCAACGCAACACCGCAAGGATTCGTATGTTTTAGAGCCACGCAGGCAATCGAGCCCTGAAATTCAGCAAGCAAACCTAACGCAGCATCCCCATCTTGAATATTATTATAAGAGAGTTCTTTCCCATGAAACTGCTCTGCACTGCTCATGGAATAGGCATGCGCAGTGGCTGAGGCATAAAAATAGGCCTCCTGAAACGGATTTTCACCATAGCGCAGGGTCTGCTTCAAGTCATACGTCAGCGTGAGCGGATCAATGATCTTCTGGTCCGTCCGCTCCATCAAGGTCTTGGCTATCAACGCATCATACGCCGCAGTATGGGCAAAAACCTTGGCTGCATAACCTAAACGGACTTCAGGCGTATCCGTATGCTGCGAGAGAATCCCGAGAACCGCAGAATAATCCTGCGGATCAATAATCGGAAGAACATCCTGATAATTCTTCGCGGCACTGCGCAGCATTGCTGGCCCGCCGATATCGATATTCTCCAGGATTGTTTCAAACGAAACACCTTCTGTCTTCAAGGTTTTCTTGAAGGGATAGAGATTCACACAGACCAGATCAATGAAATCGATATGCTGTTCAAGCAATGCCTGTTGATGCCCTGGATCACCACGCCTTGCGAGAATTCCCCCATGAACCGCAGGATGAAGTGTTTTCACTCGCCCATCCAGCATCTCCGGAAAACCTGTAATTTCTTCAATTGACCGTAAATGTACGAGGCCCTCAGATTCAAGATAATCCTTTGTAGAGCCTGTCGCAATGATCTCATATCCTAGTTCTTGTAACGCTCGGGCAAATTGAACCAACCCTGTCCGGTCACTGACGCTTAATAATGCTCGTTTCATTGTGCCTCCTTTGATAGTTCCTGTAAAACTGCAAGATAAAGTTCATGTTCGACATGATGAAGCCGTTGTTCAATAGCTGTTCTGATCTCACCCTCTGTTCTTGAGAATGAAACCTGTTTGATGATGGTCCCCCCATCCAGCGTTTCATCCACATAATGAACACTTGCTCCCAGAAGCATATCGCCCTGAGCCAACGCTTGGCCTAAGGCATCTTTTCCTTTATACTTGGGGAGCAACGAAGGATGAATATTCAGAATACGCCCTGGGTATTTATCCAGCAGTGTTTTCCCAATCAATCGCATATATCCCGCAAGGACCAGCCAATCTGCCCCGACAGACTCCAAGTGTTCTGCTATCGTTGTTTCATAGGCTTCCTTGGACGGATAATCCTTGGCTGCAAACACAAACGTTGAGACACCTTTTCTTCTGGCTGAATCAGCAACCTTTGCAGATGGCTTATCACAAACGACGAGAACAATTTCCGCCTGCAATGCACCCCTTTGGATGGCCGAGAAAATTGCCTCGAAATTTGAACCGGTGCCGGAAGCAAACACTGCGAGTTTCATCGTAAAACAACCCCTTCGCCCAAAACAACCTGACCGATGATCCATGCGGATTGCCCAACGGCCGCCAGATGCTTCAAAACGGTTTCAGACGATTCTTTGTCCACGACCAGAACCATGCCAATTCCCATATTGAACACATGGAACATTTCATCCTGATCCAGCGACCCTAACGCCTGAAGATAATCGAATATTTCCGGTTTGCTCCAGGAATCCACATCAATCAATGCTTCTAATCCTTGATTCAGGCAACGCGGTATATTCTCATAAAATCCGCCGCCTGTAATATGAGCCATGCCTTTAATCACGCCCTGAGGAAGCAAAGATTCCAGAGCACGCACATAGATACGTGTGGGCTCCAGCAACGCATCCAATAGTGTTTGTTCACCCAGGCTCTGGTGCACATCCACATCATGATCATTAAACAGCAGTTTTCTCACCCATGAAAATCCGTTTGAATGCAGTCCGCTGCTTGCCAATCCTATCAGCACCTGTCCTGGATGCGTATTTGAAGGGTGCAGCAATTCCTTTCGATTGGCGCATCCGACCGCAAATCCAGCCAGATCATAATCCCCAGGCGCATAAAGATCACTCATTTCCGCCGTTTCTCCCCCAATCAATGCACATCCTGACTGAACACACCCCTCGGCCACAGAAGCAACAATAGTTTCAACCTGAGCCGGATCAAGGGAATGAACAGCCAGATAATCCAGAAAGAATAACGGCTTTGCACCCTGTGCGAGGATATCATTAACACACATTGCCACACAATCAATGCCAATGGTATCATGGCGATCAAATGATTGCGCTATCTTGATCTTTGTTCCGACACCATCCGTACCGCTGACCAAGACCGGGTCCTTAAACCCAT
>CALNCD010000057.1 GCA_937874965.1 uncultured Erysipelotrichaceae bacterium
CAATTATTACTTCCAATACTTCTGCACTCCCACTTACCGATTTAACGAGAAATGCGAAGCATCCGGAACGCTTTTTCATCACTCATTTCTTTGCTCCACCGCAATTAATTCCATTGGTTGAAATTATAAAACTTGAAAACTATCGTGAAGATTTACTTCAAGAAATTGTTAGTTTTTTGAAAGTTTGTGGTAAATCACCTATTGTTTTAAAGAAAGAGGTTCCTGGATTTATTGCGAATCGGATTCAGATGGCTATTCTCAGAGAATGTTTTTGGCTTTACGAAAATGATATAGCGACTGCCGAAGATATTGACACTGTTATGAAAGATAGCCTCGGATTTAGATATGTCTTTCTTGGTCCATTGGAAGGTCAAGACATTGCAGGTTTGAATACGCCTTACTATGTTTCGCAAACGTTATTCCCGGTGATCTCCGATACAAAGGAACCACCAAAATTTTTGAAAAAGATGATAGATGAAAATAAACTGGGAATAAGAACAAATGAAGGTTTCTATTCATACGGGCCGGGTGAAGTTGATAGAAAACTTAAAGAACGCGATGAACATTTTCTCGATGTCTACCTTCTGAAACAAAAGACAAAGAGATAATCATCACATTAATGGTTGGGTTACTATAGTAGAGAGTGAAATAAGTTATCTATTTATGCTCGAGAGATTGATCTATTGATTAATAGTCGAATGAAGTCATTGATATATTTTCGTAAATTGTAATAAGAAGTGAACAACTTCATAGTGCAATTTACGATTTTTTAATTGAAGTGCTTTATTACGAACTTAATTGATATTGACTAATTTAAATTGAGTTGTATAATTGTAAGGTACCTTACTATTAGCCGAGTTGATAGATGGTAGTTTAATTAGAAAGGAAGGTGACATTTAATAATGCACAGTAAAAGTATGAAACCGGAATCTCTAGTAGCGTTTCGTATAAAATCTCTTAATAATAAAATAACCAGATATTTTGAAAGACATTCACTAAAAGAGAATGAAGATAATATTACAGGAATGCAGTTTGCAGTGCTCGGATTCATTAATGAGAAAGAAAGAATTTCAAAGGTCTATCAAAAAGATATAGAAGAAGAATTCAATATTCGTAGATCTACTGCATCTGAGATGGCGTATCATTTAGAGGAAAAAGATCTTATTCGAAGAGTTAGAAGTAAAGAGGATGCGCGAGCAAAAGAAATTCAGCTTACTCAAAAAGGGAGAGAACTTGAAGAAATTGCGAGAATGAATGCTATAAATTTACAAAATGCCCTTACCCGAAACTTGACTGATAATGAAGTCAGTCTTTTTTTTGAGTTAATCGGTAAGATAGAAATAAGTTTAGAAAATGACTAAATCTACTAAATTATGGAGGAGAATATGTTAAAGAAGTATGCTGAATTTGTAAAAGGATATGAAAAAGAAACTCTTATTACAATCATAAGTGTTGTTGTAGAAGTAATTATTGATGTAATTATACCTTTACTAATGGCAAATATTATTGATAAGGGAATTACGAATGGACAGATGAATCAGATTCTTAAATTTGGTCTATATTTAGTTCTGTGCTGTATTGTATCGATAGTAAGTGGTGCTTTATCAGGCTGGTTTTGTGCAAAGGCAAGTGCTGGATTTGCTCTGAATCTTCGGGATAAAATATTTGACCAAATACAACTGTTTTCTTTCACGAATATTGATAAATTTTCAACATCCAGTTTAGTAACTCGGCTGACAACTGATGTTACAAATGTTCAAAATGCATTTCAGGTCATTGTTAGAATATGCGCACGTGCTCCTTTGATGATTGTATTTTGTACTGTAATGGTGTTTCGTATAAACAGTCAACTTGCTCTGATTTTTTTAGCTGCAATTCCAGTTTTGGGAATAGGGCTTGTATTGTTGATTATGAATGCAACTCCAATGTTTGAAAAAGCGATTGCACAGTATGATAATCTAAACAACATTGTTCAGGAGAATATAAGAGGAATTCGTGTCGTAAAAGGCTTTTCAAGAGAAAAACATGAAGTTTCAAAATTTTCAAAAATTTCCAGCGTTATTTATAAAACTTACACTCGAGCTGAAACCATTGTGGCATTAAATAATCCTTTGCTTCAATTTTGCTTATATACTTGTACACTCGTGATTTGCTATATTGGTGCACATTTAATTGTGAATGATAACTTTACAACTGGACAGTTAATGAGTGTACTGACCTACTCTTCACAAATATTGATGAGTTTAATTTTCTTGTCAACAGTATTAGTCATGGTAATGGTTTCTCGGGCATCTTTACATCGGATTGCAGAAGTTTTAGATGAAAAAAGCGATATCCAAAATCAAGAAAATGTAATGAGTTCAAATGAATATGATATTGAATTTAATAATGTAAGTTTTAAATATAAACTTGAAGCATCAAAACGTGCGCTTAACAGTATTAACATAAAAATTGAGGCTGGAAAGACAATTGGAATTGTTGGACCTACTGGATCGGGAAAATCATCCTTAGTCCAGTTGATACCTCGACTGTATGATGCAACGGAAGGTCAAATTCTTGTTGGTGGCGTTGATGTTAAAAATTTTGACATTGAAGAATTAAGGAAACATATTTCGATTGTTTTACAGAAAAATATTCTTTTTGAGGGTACCATTCTAGATAACATTCGGTGGGGCAAGCCTGATGCAACAGAAGATGAAGTTTACCATGCATGCGTGATTGCGCAAGCAGATGAATTTATTCAAAGATTACCTGATAAATATGAGACACGAATTGAACAAGGTGGAAGCAATGTTTCTGGTGGTCAAAAGCAACGTCTCTGTATTGCACGGGCATTAATAGGAAATCCCAAAATCATTATTTTTGATGACTCGACGAGTGCGGTTGACACCAAAACAGATGCACTTATCCAAAAGAACTTACAGCTGTCAATACCAGGATCAACTAAAATCACTATTGCACAAAGAATCTCTTCTGTTGAAAATGCGGATATGATTATTGTGTTGGATAATGGGGAAGTTGAATCCGTAGGAAATCACCAGGAGTTATTGAAGAGTAGTGAAATATATCGTGAGATGTATGAATCACAAATGAATGGAGGAATTGCGAATGAGTAAACTAAAAATCATACAGGATGATTCGACTGTAATCACTATTAAACGTGTGTTTGAATATATTGTCAGAGGTCATAAATCCAAATTTCTATTTGTCCTTGTCAGTATCTTAATTAATGTAATAGCGAATGTGGCAGGTTCATTATTTATTCGAATTCTAATCGATGAATACATTACGCCACTTCTAGGAGTCTCAAATCCGGTGATGACCTCCTTATACTATGCAATTTCAATTATGGGATTTATCTATCTATTAGGTGTCGTATTTGGATATTTATATAATCGAATTATGATACAGATAAGTCAAAGTGTTCAAAGAGAAATAAGAAATGATATGTTTTCAAAAATGCAATCATTGCCAATTGAATATTTTGATACAAATAGTTTTGGTGATATCATGAGCCGGTATACAAATGATATTGATACTTTGCGCCAAGCCATATCACAAAGTATGCCTGCTTTGCTTTCTTCCATAATCATGATTGTTATGGTTTTAACCACAATGGCTATTACAAGCATTCCTTTGACACTATTGGTGGTTTTTATGTCATTTATCATTATTCAAGTTATGAAGTATTTTTCAAGCAAAAGTGGTAAATATTTTGTGAAACAGCAGAATGACATTGGCGACCTAAATGGGTACATTGAAGAAATGATGAATGGACAACGTGTTATTAAAGTGTTTACCTATGAACATCAAGTCAAGAATATATTTGTAGAAAAAAATAGGCAGCTGTTCAAAAGTGTTAACAATGCCAATCGGTACATCAACATGGTATTACCAATTTCAATGAATCTTGCCAATCTAATGTACGTACTTGTTGCAATCATTGGTGGAATTTTATCTGTGAGTGGAATGAGCGGATTATCGTTAGGCGCGATTGCGTCATTTTTACAGTTAACACGATCATTTAATCAACCTGTCAGCCAAATATCCCAGCAGATGAATTCTGTAATTGTCGCAATTGCCGGTGCAAAACGAATTTTTGAAGTCATAGACTCAAGTCCTGAAGTCGATGATGGTAAGATAACCTTGGTCAATGCGATTGTTAACGATTATCAAATTGTTGAAAGTGATAAGTATACAGGTCAATGGGCGTGGAAAGAAGTAGAAAAGAAGAATGTTAAGTACACATTGCTTCGCGGTGATGTCCGTTTTGAGGATGTCATATTCAGTTATGATGGGATTAAAACTGTATTAAATAATATTTCACTATATGCGAAGCCAGGTCAAAAAATTGCTTTTGTAGGTGCAACAGGGTCAGGTAAAACCACTATAATTAATTTGATCAACCGGTTATATGAGATTGAAGACGGAAATATTTTATACGATGGAATCAATATCAAAGATATTCGGAAAAGTGATCTTAGACGCTCATTAGGGATTGTATTGCAGGATGTTAACTTATTTACTGGTACTGTCATGGAGAACATTCGGTATGGTAACCTTAATGCTTCTGATGAAGATGTGGTTTCTGCTGCTAAGTTGGCCGAAGTTCATGATATTATTGAACGATTACCACAGGGATATCAGACCATTTTAACAGGTGACGGATCTGGATTATCACAAGGTCAACGTCAATTACTATCTATTGCACGAGCTGCTGTATCCAATCCGCCAGTTATGATACTTGATGAGGCAACCTCGAGTATTGATACACGAACTGAGAAAAGTGTTCAACGTGGTATGGATAATTTGATGAAAGGAAGGACCGTGTTCGTGATTGCTCATAGATTATCAACAATTAACAATTCAAAAGCGATTATGTTTTTACAAGATGGTGAAATTGTTGAAAGAGGCAATCATCAGCAACTACTAGAATTAAAAGGAAAATACTACCAATTATTTACAGGCATCTTCGAATTAGAGTAGACGAAGTTCTTAGTTGTAGATAGACTTTTCTAATAAAAATGTTAATATTCAAAAATGTACTGCATAGCTTGCCATATTTTAAGGTTTCTTATGCAGTTTTTAATAACAGCGTATTGTAGAAGAAAGTTGTCCACCTTGCAGCATTAGAAATGCACCATTGAAGAAATCCAAGTATCATTGCGTTGGTAACACTTATGAGAAAGGAATCATCAATGATGCAATATAATTATGTCTGAACGGATAGAAATTCAAACAATAAAACGCCTTGGCTACTCGAACTGACATATTGCACGAGCGATTGATTGATCACACTCGACCATCAGCAACGACATCAAACGAGGGACACTCTTGTAAGTTAAATGGGTGAACTAAAAGGAAATCTATTAGAGTGGCTACTTCGCAGAAACAGGGGAAACTGGACGAATGTCAAGAAAGTAGACACAAAAAAGTTTAGTTATCCGTGTTATTATTAAAATAATCATACTCTTTTGCATTTGGAGTCATCATTAAATTGGCGGAGCGAAGTCTCATCAAGTTATAAAATCCTTCAATGTATTCGAATACAAGAAAAGTTAGATTAACTCTCTCCTGTTGATTTCAGAGTCTCCAATAACTTAACCTTATCGGGTGATTTTATACTGTAGTTTCAGTGTTCTAGTTCCATTCAATGATTTTGCGTGGGGTAATGAAGGTTTTATACCCGATATAAAGACTGGAAAATGTCGCAAGGGCTGTTCCCGTGCAGATTGCGATCATAATCGCAATCTGGTAGAGAATGGCTGTCATGGGAAGTGTTCCAGATAGAATCTGCCCGGTCATCATTCCTGGCAGCGAAATGATTCCCATACTGATCATTGAATTCAAAGTCGGAATCAGCGCTGTTTCCAAAGCGGTGTTCAGAAAGGGTTTGAGAATCTGATCAGGGGTTGCTCCTGCATTCAAGAGACTTTCAATCTTGTTTTTATTGAGGTTCATGGTTTCATTTAAAGTTTTTAAAGCGAGGTTCATGCCGCTCATGCTATTGCCGATAATCATTCCGGCAATGGGAATTGTATATTGGGGGTTGAAGAAGTTGACACCGATCATGACCGAAACAAAGAAGAAGGTGATCAGTGTTCCTGAAAGTGCAATGGATAAGACAATTACTTTCTTGAAGGATGCGTTAAATGATTTGTTCTTGGAAAGTACGCGATGGATGGAGAAGAGAATCATGGCAGCGAGGTACAGAATGACAAAGAGCGGATGAGGATTCTTGAAAATGTAGGTCAGCACTAATCCGCATAGGTAAAGCTGTATGCTCATGCGCAAACTTCCGATCAACAATAGGCGTGCTTCATTGATCTTCGCCCTTTTCATGATAAACAAGACAATCAGTAATAACAAATAGATCGAGCTGAATTGAAATATATTCAGTTCAATAATGGTTGTGTTCATTATGAGTTCTCCTGTTTTTCCGGTGTATCCAAGTGAATAATCTGATCACCAAAACGATCGGCGAGCGAAGCGGAATGACTGACGATGACTGTTGTCTTTTTACGGCTGCGCTGATGGTCAAGAATGTTATTGATCATGGCATCCCCAGTTTTCTGATCCAATGCTGATGTCGGTTCATCCAATAGGAGAACCTCACTTGCGAAGGAAACAAAGATGGCGGTGTACACTCGCTGCTTTTCTCCGCCGGATAGAAACTCAACATTTGCTTCGGGTTCCATGTCCAAATGGCATAGGGTCAGAAAATCACGGATGTCGTCCCGGTTCGGAACATCTTGATTCCGGTAAGCATAAAAGGTTTCAAAATTCGTGGAGATGGTTCCCGGGAAGAGAAAAGCACTTTGCGCGATGAGACATATTTTTTTGCGCAGTGCAATAGGTTCAAGGGTATTGATATCGGTGTCGTCTATCAGAATTGTCCCAGTCTCACATGGGTGGGTCGCGTTCAGCAGTTTCAATAATGTACTTTTTCCTGAACCGCTCTCGCCCATGATGAAGGTGCTTCTGTTCTCAGGGATATCTATATTCGGGTAAGTGATTATAGATTTGAAGGATAAATTTCGGGTTTTAATGTTCATGACAGTCTCCTAGCTGCGGGAATGAAAGCTTCCGGTATATGCTGCCCGCGGATGAATGATATGCGCGTGGCTTCGTTGTTCGTTGGCGTGGGCAATCCATCCGGCACTGCGGCTTAAAGCGAATAGAAGGGGGTAGAAGTCCGGTGCTACTCCAAAACTATGATAGACGATTCCCGAGTAGTAATCAATGTTCGGAATGAGCCCTTTTTCGTGGGCCAGAAAGGATTCGATTTCCATAGACCGTTGATAGCGCAGCTGATCACTTTTTGTTAAATCAAGGTGGTTCAAGGAGTCCTTAATCCAGGAAACCCGTGGATCATGGCGGACAAAGATGCGATGGCCGAAACCCATGATCAGTTCGTGATGATTCAGCATTTCCTGTAGCTGTTCTTCAAATGAATTCTCCTGCATAAGCTGAGTCATCATGTTCCAGACACGCTCACAGGCACCGCCATGCAGCGGTCCTCTCAGGGTTGCAAGCCCGCATAGCAGATTGGAAACCAGGTCAGCCTGGGTAGAAGCATTGATTCGAACCGCAAATGTCGATGCATTCAATTCAAGGTCCGCATGAAGAATCATCATCCGGTTAAAGTGAAAGGCATGCAGCGGTGTATATGCACGGCCGAGTAGGAGATAAAGCAAATTCTCGTGAAACGGGCGATCTTGGATAGGTTCCAGAATTGGCTGATGCTGTGTGAGCCGATGCAGTGCACAGATTAAGGCACTCAGATGAGCGAGCAGTGCCGTCTCAGCATCAAAGCCAGCTCCTCCTGATACCGGGAAAGCCTTGAAGCATGCAAGCCGGCTGATCAGAAGCGAGTAGGGATCGATTCCCTGATGTATGCCTTGGGTCAAGGCCAGAACCGTATCGGCTGAAAGATGAAGGTGAGTGTTCAATGACTTATTGAGTGCGCAACGGAGTTCAGCTGTCGGCAGGGATTTTGACCAGAGCAGGGCAATAACGGATTCAAACGGGGTTCCATCGGAAAGTAAATCCTCGATGGGATAACCACAGTAATAAAGGTTATCATTAATAATAGTACTCAGTTCGGTTGTTTCAACAATGATGTTCTTTAATCCATCAGAGTGTGTCATAATAATGCTATCTCCTTTACCATCCATGAAGGATAAGAGGCGGTCACAACACAATAGTAATACAATTTAGTTGTTATATCAACTAAATAAAGAGAGGTTCCTTATGTTTGATGTCAGAGAAATAACGAAACTGGTTCGATATGCTAACTTATTCAGCAGCAATCGACGCAAGAATGATGAGCTGTCTTTTCTTCAGACGCAGGTTGTTCGCTTTGTCGTGAAGAAGCCGGGGTGCACACAAGATGAGATTGTGCAGCATACCCATATTGACAAATCAGCCTTAAGCCGCATTATAGTGATACTGGTGAAGCGAAATTATGTGGAACGCCAGGAAAATCCCAAAGACCGCCGAAGCAGGAATCTTTTTCCGACCGTCAAAGCGTTGACGGCAAAACAAGATCAAACCGATGATGAAGAAGTTTACTACTCATGGTTGTTAAGCCATCTCGATCCAAAGGAACGGGACGTCTTTGTTACGACATTGCACAAACTCTACAGCATTGCAAAGCAGGAAAGACAGCATAACTTTGACTCTATCAAAGCAATTAAATAGGTTTTCTGGTTTTTCGTCGCCGAGTCAATGAACTGTTCTGTAGGTCAGATCGTGATGGTTTCCAGGCCACTGCCACAGAATTGCGGATAGATGCAAAGATCCTGTATTGACCGTAAATTTGAAAATAAGGATTATTAGGGCGGTTCAGCCCTTTTTTCTTTGATTAACCTGTCAGACTGATGTCAGCATAATAATGGTATAATCGCTTTGAAGAGAGGTGTTGTATGAAACTTGAAGGATTTGGTTACTCTGTCCAGGATATGGCAAGGATGATCTGCTTTTATCGGGATGTGCTTGGCTTTGGAATTAAGGAACAGGAGAATCCGGATAATGCGTCTTTTACCAAGGATGGTACATTGTTTCTGATGGAAGGCCGTCGGAATCTGGAGATCATGACTCAGCATCGTTTTGAGACTGCCCTTGGCATGGAAAACTACGCTGCAGTGGATGCGGCATATCAGCATGTGATTATCGGCGGAGGTGTATCTGTACTGAAACCAACGACTGAACCTTGGGGTCGACGTATGTGTTATATTGAAGATCCCGAGGGAAATCTGCCTGAAATCGGAGCATTCAATCCGGGGGATGCGTAGATGGCCTCTTCTGTTGATTTTGTCGTCTTTGCAGCTGAGCAGCTTCGGGAGGCAGGAAGGATAACATATCGAAAGATGTTCGGTGAGTATGCGCTGTACTGTGATGGTAAAGTCATCGGTTTTGTCTGTGATGATCAGCTTTTCCTCAAGACGACACCGCT
>CALNCD010000058.1 GCA_937874965.1 uncultured Erysipelotrichaceae bacterium
GGGCGATCTGAGAAGAGCTCGTGCTGCTGCTCAGAACATCGTTCCTAATTCAACAGGTGCTGCGAAGGCTATCGGCCTGGTTATCCCTGAACTGAAGGGCAAACTGGATGGAGGCGCTCAACGTGTCCCTGTCATCACCGGTTCAATCACTGAATTGGTTGCTGTTGTTTCCAAGGAAGCAACAAAGGAATCCGTTAATGCTGCCATGAAGGCTGCTGCAAACGAAAGTTTCGGCTATACCGAAGACGAAATCGTTTCCAGTGATGTTATCGGAATCAAGTATGGTTCATTGTTCGATGCAACCCAGACAAAGGTTTCTACCGTTGGCGGTGTGACGTTGGTTAAAGTTGCTTCATGGTACGACAATGAAGCATCCTATACAAACCAATTGGTTCGTACAGCGAAGTATTTGGCTTCAAAGATCTAATTTAATTAAGGGCTTCGGCCCTTTTTTTTTACGAATAATCGTCATTGAGGTCATTCTCTTAAGGCCTCTTTTGGTTTATAATAAAGGAATATTGGAGGCCAGTATGCAGTTATTTAATACAAAGAGCAATCAGATAGAACCATTCAGACCGATCAAAGCAAATGAGGTCTCGATGTATGTCTGTGGTCCGACTGTCTATAATCATGCCCATATCGGAAATGCTCGTCCGATTGTTGTTTTTGACATCCTTAGACGTGTGCTTGAAGAGTTGGGGTATAAGGTGACACATGTTTCGAACTATACAGATGTCGATGATAAGATTATTCGTAAAGCCATTGAAGAGCGGGTCGATGAAAAGGTTGTGGCAAGTCGTTATATCACGGCCTACGAAGATGTTCGTCATCGGCTGAATGCACGTTCATTGAGCAGTACGCCTCAGGTCACGGAGACGATGCGGGAAATCATTGCATTTATCGATGAACTGGTTCAGCATAGGATTGCCTATGTGGTAGATGGGAATGTCTACTTCAGCGTGGATAAGGTGGATGACTATGGTTCATTGTCGCATCAGAATCTGGAGCATCTTCAGATAGGTGCCCGGATCGAAGAAAACCTGGAGAAAGAGAATCCGCTGGATTTTGTCTTGTGGAAGAAAACAGAAGAGGGTATTGTCTTCGATTCCCCTTGGGGGGCTGGGCGGCCAGGATGGCATACGGAATGTGTTGTGATGATTCAGAACGCATTCGGTCATCAGACAATTGATATCCATGGCGGGGGCCAGGATTTGAAATTTCCGCATCATGAGAATGAATGTGCACAATGCAAGGGTCTCTATCATCGCGAATTAGCTAATTACTGGGTTCATAATGCAATGTTGAATATTGATGGCGAGAAGATGAGCAAGTCGCTTGGCAATGTCTGGTGGGCCAAGGATGTGGTTGAGAAATTAGGCAGCAATGTCACGCGTTGGCTTCTTTTTGCGCCGCATTATCGCATGACGGCAAACCTTTCGGATGAAGTGATTGCTCAGGCACAAGGCGAGGTGCTTAAGATTGAATTGGCCCTGAAGCAAGCTTATGTGCGTTTATCACTGCATGAGTATGTGATGGATGATCAGTATGAACGAAGCGAATATGCGCATTTCATGGCAGCAATGGAAGATGATTTGAATACTCCGAATGCGATTTCTGCCTTGGCAGAAGCCGTTAAATCCTTGAATCTTGCACTGCGTCAAAAACAAGGAACGGATGAGGATGTCAGTCTTAAAGTCAGGGCGATTGAACGGATGAATCGGGTTCTGGGGCTGGAGTTTCTGCCGATTGAACTTCAGATGGAAGATCGGGTACTGTTCAGGGAATGGGAAAGCGCGAAGTCCATGAAGGACTATGGTCGTGCTGATCAGCTGAGGAACGCGTTGGTTCAGAAGGGTTATCTGTAGTGGAGTTTCAGACACTGAGCGGGAGTGTTCTCGCATTCATCGGAGATGCTGTCCTTTCGTTGCAGGTGCGGGAATATCTTGTAAACAAGGGTCTGACCAAGGCAAAGGCGTTGCAGAGCAGAAGCACTGACTTTGTGAGTGCCAAAGCTCAGGCTGCCTTTGTGAAAATGCTTATTGATCAAGACCGGCTGAGTGAGCACGAAATGCTGATGTATAAGCGCGGTCGCAATGATAAAAGCACCAGCATTGCGAAGAATGCCGACGTTTTAACCTATCGGTATTCCACGGGATTTGAAGCATTATGGGGATATCTTTATCTCAGTGAACAGACACAGCGTCTTTCCGCACTTTGGCTGGATTATCAGGAATTTGTGGATGGCAGGTAAATGGAAACGGTGGATTGCCGTTCTGTGGATCTTGGCAATGCTGTCAGGTTGTGGATCAACCGATGCGCATTCATTGTTTCTAGGAAATTGGAGAGTGCATGAGAAGGATGGGCTGCCCTTTGAGCTGATGATTATGCCTAAGCAGATCAAGGTGTATCTGTTTGAACGATCAATTACCGGTTCAATTGTCGAAGTGCTTGGAACAGACCGGCTGAGTGAGCCCCATCAGAAGATATTCAATGATAAAGCCTTGGAGGAGTTCCGGCTGCAGAATGCAGATCAGTACACACTCGGGAAAGGTATCTTGATGTTGGTTGATTTGGGTTTGAGCGAAGGGGAGACAAACTATTTGATCGTGTATGAGGTTTTGGCGGATGAAGAACAGATTTTCCTTTATTATCCGGATTTTGAAGCAGGCCTGTTTTTATTGAAGGTGTAGGAAGATTGTAGGAGCTTGATGATTTAAACGCTATTGTAAGTGACGAGGAGTTAGTGTGGCAGAATATCTTTATGGTAAAAATACAGCATTACAGCGATTGAAAAAGGGTTCAGATGTTGAGGGAATCTTTCTGCAGGAAGCAACCAAGCAGGATGAAATCATCCGTTTGGCGAAACAGAAGGATATTCCGGTTGTTTTCAAGAACAAAGCATTCATGAACAAACTGGTGGATGGCAATCATCAAGGGGTTATCCTTCAGGTCAAGGAGTATCAGACGTATTCCTTGGAAGAAATCATTGAGGCCGCCAAGCAAAAGCAGTATCCTGTGTTGATTCTTTGTGATCAGCTGGAGGATCCGCATAATCTGGGAGCAATCCTGAGAACCGCAGATGCAGTAGGTGCTGATGGGGTCCTGGTTGGCAAGCATCGCAGTGTCAGTTTGAATGGAACCGTTGCGAAAGTATCCACAGGAGCGATTGATACGGTTAAAGTTGGGGTCGTGACCAATCTTGTTTCAACACTGAATGTTTTGAAGGAACAGGGTTTCTGGGTTGTAGGTACAGACAATAACGAGCGGGCAATTGAATATACGGATCTGAAGTGTGATGTGCCTTTAGTTGTGGTTGTCGGATCAGAGGGCAAAGGGATTTCAAGGCTGGTGAAGGAGTCATGTGATGTTATGGTCCGTATCCCGATGGCGGGAGCGGTGACATCCTTGAATGTTTCAGTAGCAGCTGCGGTTATACTTTATGAAATTGTACGCCAGCGTAAGGCGATCGGGTAATTGCGTCATTTGAGGGGATGAAGTTGAATGAATGATTATGAATTGCTGTATATGATCAATCAGCATGATGATTGGGCCATGGAAGAGATGATGGTGAAGTCCAAACGGTTGATCTGGGCAATCATCCATCGGGTCAGCGGTGAACTGATGGCCACAAGAGCTCATCAGAACGATATGTTCCAGGAAGGATGCTTGGGATTGAGCGAGGCCTTGGTGTGTTATCGCGAAGAGATGTGTGTTCCTTTTTTGCCTTTTGCAAAGACATGCATCGAACGGGAAATCCGTTCGTTGCTAAGACGTCATCGCGGGCAGAATTATGGCATCATTGATCAATCGCTTTCATTTGAAATGACAATTTCCGAAGATGAAGGGGTTTATCTTGCGGATATTATTCCCGATCCCCGTTTTACGAATAATCCGGCAGTCATGGCAGTTCATGAAGAGGTTATGTCCCGGCTTGAACATCAGGAGCTGAAGCTGAAAAACTATGAGAAAAGCATCTTCATGCTACGTCAATACGGATACAGTTATCGCGAGATTGCCTCGATCATGGATTGCAATGAAAAGCAGGTTGACAATACTGTTCAGAAAGTGATGCGCAAGCTTGCGTTATCCTATGATTCTGGCCAGTAAACCATTGATGATCCTGGTTGTCTTTGATTGACTATCAGGGAAGTCTATGGTATTGTATTATAGCACGAAAGGAGTTTTTTGTTATGGCTGAAAAACGTGATAAAGTAATTTTGGTTTGTACACAGTGTCTGTCCCGTAACTACTCCACCTTTCGTAATCATCAAAATCGAAATGAGCGTCTTGAGTTGAATAAGTTTTGTAAGAAATGTAATCAGCACACGCTTCATAAGGAAACAAAATAGGAGGTTAACTTATGAAATGGTTTAGTATCAAAGGCATTTTCAAAGAAGTTGGTCGAATTCACTGGCCGAGTGCATCTGATATGGTGCGCAACTCAAGCATCGTTCTTCTGTTTATCGGTTTTTTCGCGATTTATTTCTTAGGTGCGGAAACGTTGGTTTCCTATGCACTGAAGTTAATCCGTCTAGGGTAGAGTGGAGCGATAGACAATGTCAGATGTAGAAAACACAAAAGAGTGGTATGTTGTCAATACGTATGCAGGGCATGAAAACCGCGTCAAGGACAACCTGCTCCGTCGGGTTGAGTCGATGGGTATCGAGGATAATCTGTTCCGCATTCTAGTTGCTGAAGAAAAGGAAATTGAATATAAGAACGGCAAGAAAGTTGAGAAGATGAAAAACATCTATCCGGGCTACTTGTTTGTTGAGATGATTATGACGGATGAAGCATGGTACATTGTGCGGAATACGCCAGGAGTTACCGGATTTATCGGATCCAGCGGCGGGGGTGCAAAGCCATTCCCGGTTTCGCCGGAAGAAATTGAATCGATCCTTCGGCGAATGGGTCTCAGTGATAAGAAGATTATTGTTGATTTCGCAGTCGGTGATACTGTGAAGATCCTGAATGGACCGTTTGCCGGTATTGAAGGAACGGTTGATAGTATGGATGATGATGCACAGACAGCTGTAGTGCTTACTATCCTGTTTGGGCGTGAGACCCCTACTGAAATCGCCTTCATGGATTTGGAAAAAGTATTATAGCACGCTAGAATCCAGTGCTGGCGGAAGTCGTCTTCGTCTATCAATTCTTTAGATTGAACCTCATGGTGGATCATCCATTCATGAGGTTTTTTTGATATTTGTGAACAAGCCGCATTTTCATATCAATGAAACCCTGAATCAAATTGTGAAAAAACGTGCTATTTATAGAGATGTTAACATTTCATAAATTGATGATAGCGCTTAAACTTGTGATTTGAGGTACAAATCCTAGGTAAATAGAAAAAGGGTGTATACTAATGGTGTAAACGAATCTGGTATAGAAAGAGGTTAATGAGGTGAAACTATGAGTATACCTGAGAACAATAAGAATGCAGCATGGGATGGCTTTAAAGGAAAGGTCTGGCGTGACGAAGTCAATGTCCGTGACTTTATTCAGGATAATTATACACCCTATAGTGGGGATGATACTTTCTTGGAGGGACCGAGTGCCAGTACGGACCGGCTTTGGAAGAAAGTTCAGGAGCTTCAGCGTAAGGAACGTGAAAATGGCGGGGTTCTTGATATGGATACCGATATCGTATCAACGATTACCTCTCATGGTCCAGGCTACATTGATGAATCGCTGAAGGGGGATGAAGTCATTGTTGGTCTGCAGACAGATAAGCCTTTGAAGAGGGCATTTATGCCTTTCGGCGGTATTCGTATGGCTGAAGAATCTGTTGAGAATTATGGGTATGTCCGTGATGAGAAACTTCATAAGATTTTCTCGGACTATCGGAAAACGCATAATCAAGGTGTCTTTGATGTCTATACGGAAGAGATGAGGACAGCTCGTAGAAACAAGATTATCACGGGCCTTCCTGATACGTATGGACGTGGACGTATTCTTCCAGATACACGGCGCATTGCGTTGTATGGTATTGATTTCCTTATGGCCTCCAAGAAGTGGGATCATGAAAATGTCGGTGATGGAACAATGACCGACGATGTCATCCGCTTAAGGGAAGAAATCTCAGAGCAGTACCGCGCACTCGCAGATATGAAAAAGATGGCGGCAAGTTATGGTTTCGATATTTCCCGGCCGGCTACGAATGCGAAAGAAGCTGTCCAGTGGATTTACTTCGGTTATCTTGCGGGAATCAAAGAACAGAATGGTGCTGCAATGAGTCTTGGCCGTATTTCAACGTTCATCGATATCTATATGAATCGTGATCTTGAAAGAGGGATTATTGATGAAGAAGAAGCACAGGAGATCATCGATCACTTTGTCATGAAGTTGCGGATGGTTAAATTTGCGCGTATTACAAGTTATAACGAGTTGTTCTCAGGTGATCCAGTCTGGGCAACGATTTCAATTGCCGGGGCAGGTGTTGACGGCCGTTCCATGGCAACCAAGACGGATTTCCGTCTCCTGCACACATTGGAAAATATGGGACCGGCTCCAGAACCTAATTTAACTGTACTTTACTCCAAGAATCTCTCGAAGTCCTTCAGGGATTATGCCTCAAAGATCTCAATTGACACCAGTTCTATTCAGTATGAGAATGATGATGTCATGCGGGCACTTTCAGGGGATGACTACGGTATTGCTTGTTGTGTTTCCATGGAAAAGATGGGTAAGGAAATTCAGTTGTTCGGTGCTCGTGCCAATCTCGCAAAATGTCTGCTTTACGCAATCAACGGCGGTGTTGATGAAAAGAGCAAGGCGCAGGTCGGCCCTGCATATCGTCCTGTAACAACAGATGTACTGGACTATGATGACGTCTGGAAGAAATATGATGTGATGTCTGACTGGTTAGCAGGACTGTATGTCAATACACTGAATTCCATCCATTACATGCATGACAAGTATTTCTATGAGCGTGCTGAAATGGCATTGATTGATTCTCACGCAGAGCGCAGCTTTGCCACTGGAATCGCTGGGTTCTCACATATTGTCGATTCATTATCAGCTATCAAGTATGCGAAGGTCACCGCAATCCGTGATGAAAACGGTATTGTTGTCGATTATCAAACCGAAGGGGACTTCCCTCGCTATGGAAACAATGATGAAAGGGCGGATGAACTGGCTGTGGATATCCTGAAGGATTTCATGACAAAGATCCGCAAGCGCCATACCTACCGTGATTCAATCGCCAGCACTTCGATTTTGACCATAACCTCGAATGTTGTTTACGGCAAAGCGACTGGATCGATGCCGGATGGCCGTAAAGCGGGAGAACCGTTATCTCCAGGTGCCAATCCTTCTTATGGCGCAGAAGAAAACGGTTTGCTGGCTTCATTGAATTCTGTTGCGAAATTACCGTTGGAGTGGGCAATGGATGGTATCTCAAATACTCAGAGTATTAATCCTGATGCAATCGGTCATGATGAAGCAGAACGCATCCAGAATATGACCACTGTTCTCGATGGTTACTTTAATCAAGGGGCTCACCATCTCAATGTCAATGTTTTCGGTAAGGACAAGCTGTTGGATGCCATGGAGCATCCTGACAAAGAGGAATATCAGAACTTTACCATTCGTGTTTCGGGATACGCGGTTCGCTTTATAACCCTGACCCGTGAACAGCAGCTGGATGTAATCAAACGGACCTTCCACGCAACGATGTAACCTGAAGAAATGATATGCCGGTAATCCTCGTCAATAAGGAGGTGTATCTATGGAAATGATCAAAGGCTATATTAATTCGGTTGAAACGTTCGGCTCTGTCGATGGTCCTGGAATCCGCTATATTGTATTCCTGCAAGGATGCGGGATGCGTTGCCAGTATTGTCACAATCCGAATACATGGAACATTACCAAGAGCAATGGCAAAACAGCGGACGATGTCTTGAAGGATGCGATTCAGTATCGCCCCTACTGGGGTGATAAAGGCGGAATTACCGCAAGCGGAGGCGAAGCACTTCTGCAGATCGATTTCCTGATTGATCTCTTCCAGAAAGCCAAGGCCCTTGGTGTAAATACAACACTGGATACGTGCGGGCAGCCCTACACGACCAAAGAGCCATTCTACTCGAAGTTCAAGCAGCTGATGGAAGTCACGGATCTGGTGATTCTGGATATTAAGCACATTGATACTGTAAAGCATAAAGCATTGACGGGCTGGGGCAATGAGAATATCCTGGACCTGGCCCGGTATCTATCGGATCATGGAAAGCCGATGTGGATTCGCCATGTTCTTGTACCGGAGCGGACAGACTATGATGAAGACCTGACAAGACTTGGGGAGTTCATCAGAACATTGAATCATGTCGATAAAGTAGAGATCCTGCCGTATCATGTTCTTGGTGTGCTGAAATACAAGGAGTTGAATCTTCCTTATCCTTTGGAAGGGATAAATCCGCCGACCAAGGACCGCATTGAAAATGCAGAGAGATTGCTTCACACCGAGGCATATAAAGGTTATCTAACCCGGAAGTTCAGTGCATAATGCCCTGAGCTTTTTGGTTTCTGTGCATGCATGCAATCTAGGCATCAGAAATGAAGTATGGTATGATTGACTCAACCTTGCCTGCTGTGAGAAGATGCAATGCGATTCAAGACCGGATTGGATGGTCGAATTGAAATACCGATGTTGGAAAACCCTGAGACACCATCATCACTCAGGTTTCGCGGCTCACGATTTGCAGGGAATGATTCCTGATCAAATTATGGAATAGTGAGTGCACTATCAATCCGCCGGCTAGATTCAGAAGGGTATCGTATGAAGGACTGTGTAATGAAAGGGTGCTTATGAAAAAGTTCGCAGTAATTTATGTTGTGGTTTATAGTTGCTATCAGTTTCTGAAAGTCTTGATTGCGTTAGGTGCCCTAATCTTCTTCGTATTTTCATCTCCGGCTTACCTAAATGATGCACTGCTGTTCTTTTCAACAATCTCCCTACTTGTCTATGCTATTGTTCCCCCATTGATTGTGATTGAAGCGCTGGCTACAATGATGGCTTTCGTCTGTTCTTTATTCATATTCGGATATGTTTTTGTAAAGCAAAAACATGAAGATGATCTTGAGGAAGCCGATGAGATGTAATTATCTCCGCCTGAAGGATTCGCGCCAGCTAAAGTAAACAATATTCCCGATAGACCAAAGTACCAGCAATTCTAAGTTGAGATCGCTGGCAATGGCGAATAATGCCAACACGATAATGTAAATACCAATAAAAAAATCATTCTTAGCCATGTTTGTTCCTTTTTCGTCGTTATAAGTTAACAGAAGTATATCTGAGGGGCAATGGAAATTCAATAGGGCGTGATTGCTGTTTCCGTGAAATAGGGCTAGAATAGGGGTATGGATCATCTGGAAGGCCGGATGGTCAGAAGGAGTGCAGAATGAAAAAAAGCATTGAGCTCAACGATTATCTAAGCCAGATCAATTCCGCATTGACTTCAGGAATTCTTCTGACGACTAAAGCAGGAGACAGGGTCAATACGATGACAATAGGATGGGCACAGATCGGTGTGATCTGGGGGCGCCCGATTGCAAGTGTCTTTGTTCGGGAATCTCGTTTTTCGTTTCGCCAGCTTCTGGAGAATCCGGAATTTACGCTAAACATACCCAGAGGTGCTTTAAACCGTCAGATTCTCGGCCGTGCAGGTACTCAGTCCGGGCGGGATATTGATAAGATCAAGGAACTTGGGCTTACATTGGAAGAATCCTCTGTGATCAGCGTGCCCGGGATCAAAGAGTTTCCCTTGACGCTTGAGTGTTCAGTGCTCTATAGTCATCGGATTGATCCGAAGCAACTTCCGGTGGATATTCAAACGAAGAGCTACCCTGTCGGCGTCAGTGGCAGCGGGGCAAATGAGTCTGCCCATTGGGTCTATTGCGGTGAAATCAAGGCCGCATATTTGATTGACTAATCCAGACTGCAGCAAAAAGACATCAGAATTGAGTGGGCTTTGAAATCTTGGACTACGACAAGGAAGTTCAGCTCATAGGATGTCTTTTTTTGTGATTCTATCTCCAAATTATAGTTATTGATCCAACATGGCCCATAGTTTTTTGGTGGTATTGGCATTACGGATGGTTATGCTGGAATAGGCTTTATTGGCCACGAGTTTTGACCAGCGTGTCTTCGAGAAATTTTGTATCGGAACGCTCCAGAAGATGAGTGATCCATAGGCAGAGACCTGTTCATACTCAGGTTTTGTTTCTCCTATGGATGCGATAATGTCATCTGCCGTTGCAGGTGGAATTACAAAGATTGCATTGTGCCTGGAAGCTGGATTGGTATCCCACCAGGATGGTGAATGCTTTAATGCTTCTTTAAAGGAACCAGCGTCCACAATATTGACAATGATCTGCAGTCCCAGAATTTGTTCGATGAATGATTCACAACGCATTCTGAGTTCAGAAACTGATGTCAGGTCGCTGGTAAAGATGACATTACCGCTGTTGATGTATGTTTTCACATGACTGAAGCCTTCCTGTTCAAATAAGGCTTTCAGCACTGGCATCGCTATCGTGTTGTTTCCACCAACGTTGATGCCTCGCAAAAGGGCAATATACTGTGGCATGTTATTCCTCCTTAGCCAAAAAGTTCGGTGCTGAAATAGCGCTCACCCGTATCTGGAATCAGGGTGACGACGCGTTTGCCTGGGCCGAGCTTCTGCGCCAGCCTGAGTGCGGCACTGACATTTGAACCGCTGCTGATTCCACACAGCAGGCCTTCTTCTTTCGCTAAGCGCTGACTCATAGAAAGTGCTTCGTGATCACTCACGATACAGACATCCGTATACAGCGTGCAATCCAGGTTTTCAGGAATTAATCCATCCCCGATTCCCATTTGTATATGGCTGGAAACAGGTTGCCCGCTGAGAATGGCGGCATGTTCAGGTTCAACGGCCCAGATTTCAATGGCTGGGTTCTTCTCTTTCAAGGCTAGGCCAACCCCGCTTAGGCAACCACCCGTGCCGACACCGTCAATGGCAAAAACCGATTCTTCGAGAATCTCTTTGCCGGTCTGTTTATAGTGGACGGCAGGATTATCAGGATTCTTGAATTGCTGGGGAAGATAGGCATCAGGGAAGCTGTGGTAGAGCTCTTCGGCTTTGCGGATGCATCCCTCAATGCAGGATCCGATGTCGCCTTCATCATGGATCAATATGACCTCTGCGCCATAGTGTTCGACCAGCTTACGCCGCTCGACACTGACGGAATCCGGCATAATAATAATGACCCGATACCCTAGAACTGCACCAACCAAGGCAATCGCAATGCCCTGATTGCCGCTGGTAGGTTCTATTATGACGGTGTCTTGCTGAATCAGTCCTTTATCAATGGCATTCTGGATCATGTTCAAGGCGGTTCGAGTCTTGATGGAACCACCGACATTAACAGCTTCAAACTTAACGTAGACCTCTGCAGATCCATCTGGCACAACCCGGTTAAGACGAATGAGCGGTGTATTTCCGACCGCTTCTAAAACATTGTTGTATAACATACATCACCCTCATGATTCTTGGGGACATTGTAGCATTTTCCGTGATGAGGAACAAGACATTTATGAAGCATTATGCTTGTTCGATATATACCCTATGGGGTATTATGGATTCATGGAGGTCATATGGGACTATTTACACGATTACCGAGCGTTCGCTTATCTGAAGTCGGGAGCAAGGAACAGATTATTGATGTCAGAGAGCCGCATGAATTTTCAAAAGCACATTTGCCAAACACCAGGAATATTCCGTTAGGGAAGATTGCTGACTTTGAAAGCCAGAAGCGGGTCTATGTCATCTGTGCATCAGGAATGCGAAGCAGGCAGGCCGTAAAGGTTCTGCGCAAGAAAGGCATCGATGCGATCAACATTAAAGGAGGTATGATCGGAAATGGAAAGTAAGACAATCGTCGTTGTCGGTGGTGTAGCTGGAGGAATGAGTTTCGCCACCCGTTATCGTCGCTTGAATCAGCAAGACACGATTATCGTGTTGGATAAGGGTCCGTACGTGTCATTTGCCAACTGTGGGTTACCTTACTATATTTCCCAGGAAATCAGTGATCGAAGTGATCTGATTGTTGCGGAAAAGGAGATGCTGGAACATCGTTTTCAATTGGATATCAGAACGGACTCTGAAGTGACTGGAATTTTTCCAGAGGCAAAGGAAATTGAGGTCTTCCATCGCGAGGAGCACTACCGCTTGAAGTATGATGAGCTCGTTTTGTCCATGGGTGCTAAACCGATTCGCTTGGAGATGGATGGGATAGCGCAATCTGATCATGTCTTTACCTTGCGCAATATTCCGGATGTTGATCAAATCAAAGCTTATCTGGATCAGCATCCAGTAAAGCATGCGGTAATCATCGGGGCCGGTTTTATCGGAATGGAGATGGTTGAGGGTTTAGCGCAGCGGCAGATTCATGTCAGTGTGGTTGAAAAAGCACCGCAGGTCTTGCCTCCTCTGGATGAAGAAATGGCTGCATTTGCCCAAGCAGAGCTTATCCGGAACGGGGTTGATGTTTATGTCAATACGACTGCAAAGTCTATTAGGGAATCTCAGGTTCAGTTGGAAGATGGCACTGTCTTGCCAGCAGATCTGGTTATCTTTTCAATCGGTGTCCAACCTGAAAACAGTATGGCACTTGAAGCGGGAATAGAAACCGGACTTCGTGGCGCAATTCGTGTTGATTCTCAGTTCAGAACCTCGATTGCGCATATCTATGCAGTTGGAGATGGTATCGTTGTTCCTCATTTCATTACTGGACAGGACAGTGTGATTGCTCTGGCATCTCCCGCAAATCGTCAGGGGAGGCAGCTAGCGGATATTCTGAGCGGATTCAATAAGCATTATCGTGGCACACTGGGAACGTCAATTGTGCGTCTGTTTGATCTCTCAATCGCGAGCACAGGGTTGAATGAGCGGCAGCTTAAGGATAAGTACATTGAAGTCATGCATCTCCTCGGAAATGACCATGCTGGCTATTTTCCAGGTACAACCCCGATTCATCTGAAGGTGATATTCGATGCAGAGACGGGACAGATCTATGGGGCGCAAGGGGTCGGTGCAAAAGGAATTGATAAGCGGATTGATGTTATTGCGACCGCCATCAAAGGCAATATTCCGATTCAGGATTTGCAGGAGCTTGAACTTGCCTATGCGCCGCCTTTCGGTTCAGCCAAGGATATCGTGAATATGGCGGGTTATGTCGGTGAGAATATTCGTGATGGCAAAACACATCTGATCCAGTGGTCGGATCTTCGCCGACGTATCGATGAGGGTTACATGCTGCTTGATGTACGTCGTGAAGATGAAGTAAGAACGAAGGGAATCATCAAGGGAGCACTTCATATCCCGCTTGATGAACTGCGGTGCCGCGCTTCTGAGCTGGATCGCTCGAAACCGGTGATTGTCTATTGTCACAGCAGTATTCGCAGTTACAATGCAGAACAGATTCTACAGGCGATGGGATTTGATGCTTTCAATCTCGATGGATCATTTGCGCTTTATTCTATTGCTCATCCTGAGGAGATTGAGCATCATGTATAAAAGTATCCTGATGAAGGAACTGCGTGATTTCACTCATCTCAATCTGCTTGATGTGCGTGAACAGGATGAGCATCAAGGGGGTTATATTGAAGGTGCAATCTTGCTTCCCCTTAGCCAGTTGCAGCAACGTTTCTCTGAGTTGGATCAGACAATCGAGTATTATGTTGTCTGCTATTCGGGGTCACGTTCTCAAATGGCTTGTGCATTCTTGTCGGAAATGGGTTATAATGTCGTCAATGTAATGGGTGGAATGAGCGCCTATCGAGGAGAGTTATGCCATGAAATGTGATCCTAAAATACGCCATCGCTTCAGCCGTGTCCAAGGGCAGATGAGCGGTGTGGAACGAATGATGGAGGATGAGCGCAGCTGTGAAGAAATTGTGACCCAATTAAGTGCGATCCGTTCCAGTCTCGATAGGTTGATTGCAACCATAACAACAGCAAATCTGGTCGAGTCCATTGAAAACAAGCATGGAATTCGGGTTGAGGATGTTGAAAGTGAAGTTGCCTTGATTGTTAAGAGTAAATAGAGACAAGTATTCAGGCTTGTCTTTTTTTTCGATACAATCAGAGGTGAGGTAGTCGTATGACAGGATTAAAAAGCCGGCTAGATGCATTCAGTGATGGAATTATTGCGATTATCATAACCATCATGGTCATGCATGTTATTCAATTGGTGGATTTCACAGTCCAAGAATATCAAGCGCTTCTTAAGAGTATTTTCATCTATTTTGTCAGTTTCTGCTTTGTAGCAGATCTATGGTATCAGCATGTGTTGATTATTAACGGAATGAAGGAAATATCCAGACCCGTTTTGGTCAGTAATCTGCTTTTTCTCTTCTTTTTATCGTTAAAGCCTGTTGCTACAAAGATCATGACCCAGAAAACATCATTGATCAATGTTGTGGTTTTCGGTATTCACATGATTATTGTCAATGTCTTTCTTTTTATTCTGCGATTGAGTGTTCTTAAGTTCAGAACACAATCAACACCACGGGTTTATCCGTTGTTCAGAAAAGCCTATTTTGTGGAGTGGATGCGGGGTGCGATGATGAATGTCATTTTGACAGGATTAGCTTTCGTTATTCCTCAATAGGTGGTCTATCTCTATCGGATGGGGCCCATTGTGTCATTTCTTATGGATACCCATCAGGCAATTGATTTCAGTGTCTTTGAAATGATGAGTGAAAATGAACTCATTGCTCTGGAGGCGATGAGTACGCAGGAACTTGCAGCGTTCAAACAGAAATTACGTTGGGATAAAGAAAAGCACGCTTGATGCCTTGCGTTCAGATTATAGAGAATGAAAATAGATGAATCCTTAGGTCGAACTGAAATTACTTGATATTATGTCTGGTGAAGTCAGGGACTCTAGGTAATCTAATGATGGTATTCATATCTAAAAAGGACTGATATCAGTATTGGTATCAGTCCTTCAGTGCTATAAGATTTTTCAGACTTTATAGACCCCGTCACCAACATTTGCAAGGTAAAATGTTGGTTCGTGTCCAAAAGATTTGGTGTATGCTCGGCGAATATAGTCTTGATAGTTTTGCAGGGCATCCTGATGGACAATGCTGATTGTGCATCCTCCAAATCCTGCACCAGTCATCCGGGAACCGAGAACACCGTCGTAATTCCAAGAAAGTTCAACCAGTGTATCCAATTCTGCGCACGAAACCTGATAATCATCTCGCAATGAGCGATGTGATTCATTCATTAATTCACCCATGCGCTTTAAATTGTGATTCTTTAGTGCGTCAACAGCATTAAGTGTACGCTCGCACTCAGAGACTACATGATAGGCTCTTCGGTAAATTAGTTCAGAATTGAACTTAGCTTTATGATTAATCAGCTCGCCTAGATTAATATCCGCTAATGTATGAATGGAATAACTCTTCTGAAGTATTCTTAATGCTTCCTCGCATTCTTGGCGCCGTTCATTGTACTTTGAATCGGCTAAACCGCGCTTTACATTCGTATTTGTAATTACGAGTTTATAATCATGTAATTCAAAGGGGACATAGTCAAAGTCCAGAGAATCTGTATTCAGAAGAATTGCGTGATTCTTTTTCCCGTTGGCAATGATGAATTGATCCATGATTCCGCAGTTGACACCGACATAATTATTTTCGGATTCTTGGGTTAACAGAGCAAGATCAACCCTGTTAATACCAAGATCAAATAGATCGTTCAGTAAATAGCCCGTAAGAACTTCTATTGAAGCTGATGAGGATAGTCCAGCCCCGTTAGGGATGGTTCCGTAGTATAGGATGTTAAGTCCTTGATCGATAAACTTATGATGGAGTTCAAAGGTCTTGAAGACACCTTTAGGATAAATTCCCCAAGATTCTTGACCTGTTTTACTCATGTTATCTAAACGAAATGAAATTATTCCTTGTTCAGGAAAGTTATACGAATAGAGATACACACTGCGGTCAGAGCGTTTGGAAACAAGTGCAGTGGTTCCGAAGTCAAGAGCACATGGAAACACACTTCCGCCGTTGTAATCAATATGTTCACCAATCAGATTGACTCTTCCAGGGGCGAAATATACGCTAGGAGAGTCTTGACATTCAAAGGTTGCTTGAAAAAGCTGAGTGAGTTCTGATTGAGTCATGATGAGTCCTACTTCTTAGCAACGTATTTGCGAATATCAACAGCAACTGCGATAATGATAATTAATCCTTGAATAACCGACTGCATAGCTGTATCGACTTTCATGAACTGCAAGGCGGTCTTCATTAATTCAAAGACCAGCACACCAGTAAATACGCCAGAGATACGTCCTACACCGCCAGTAGTGGAAACCCCGCCGATTGTTGCAGCAGCAATTGCTTCGAGTTCGTAACCCTGTCCATAGTTGATGGATCCGCCACCTGATTTAGCAGCCAATAGGAATCCAGCAACACCGTAAAGCAAACCGGCAATTCCAAAAATCTTAACTTTGGAAATTTTAACATTTACACCAGATACTTCTGCAGCATTTTCATTTCCGCCGATTGCATACATGTATTTTCCATACTTTGTTTTATAGTAGGCAAAGGACATAATCAATCCGATGACAACGGCGATGATAACGAGATATGGAATATTAAAAATATTACCGGTTGCTATATCGGTGAATTCTGGTTTTAGAGCACCGATTGGCTGACCTTTGGAATAAATGAGATTAATTCCATAAACGATAACCTGCATACCAAGAGTAGCAATAAACGGCGGAACATTAAAATAGGCGATAACGATACCGTTGATTATACCTAGAATTGTAGTGATAATGACAATAAGCAAAAGAATTGCGAAAACATTGTAATCTCCTGCCCATGGGAAGAATTTATCAACATAGTCAGGACGTTGTAACAAAGTTGCGGCAACGCAGGAACCAAGACCAATGATGCGCCCGGCTGAGAGGTCAGTTCCTTTGACAATCAATGCACCACTGATACCCAAGGCAACGATGAAACGTATAGAAACGTTTGTACTCACATTCTTTAGGTTACCCCAACTCATGAAAGAGGGCTCATTGATTGCAACAACAATTACCATTAAAAATAGTAAGATGGTGATTGCATTCTTTGAAACAAATGATTTTGGGTTAAATTGTTTGAAAAAATTCATAGTCTTTCTCCTTACATAAACTTCGTTGCAAGACTCATTATTGACTCCTGCGTCGCATCTTTTTTATCAAGAATACCGCTTTGACGGCCTTCACACATGACCATGATTCGATCAGACATCCCGATGAGTTCTGACATTTCTGAGGAGATCATAATAATGGATTTTCCAGCAGCTACAAGATCGTTCATGATTGTATAGATTTCATATTTCGCACCAACGTCGATTCCGCGGGTTGGCTCATCTAAGATCAAGACATCTGGGTCATTAGCTAACCATCGAGAGAAGAGAACCTTCTGCTGATTGCCACCCGAAAGTGACATAATCCGCGTTTCAGCGCTTGGTGCTTTGATACTTAACTTATCAATGCTTTCTTTCACTACCTTATTGACTTTTTTCTGGTTTATTTTAATAAAGTCAACATATTGGTTAATTGAAGCGATTGCCACATTGTCAGTGATTGAAAGAACTCCAAGAATACCCGTTGCGCGTCTATCTTCAGTAAGTAATGCAATTTTGTTCTTAATCGCATCCTGCGGTTTATTGATATTTAATATTTTCCCATCTTTAACAATGATTCCATCAGCAATTTTACGGATACCGAAGATGGCTTCGACCATTTCGGTGCGCTGGGCACCTACAAGACCGCCTATTCCAAGAATCTCCCCTTTATGTAATTCAAAAGTAATGTTTCTGAAAGAGCGAGGATTAATGGATGTGATATTCTGGACGTCAAGAGCAATGTCAGTGCTGACAGTAACTTCACGCGTTGGGAAGAGATCAGTTAATTCGCGACCAACCATATTTGAAATGAGAGAATCGATTGTCATCTGAGAGGCAGGCCAGGTTCCGACAGTTTTGCCATCTCTCATAATTGTGATGTCATCGGAAATTTTCAAAATCTCATCCATCTTGTGTGAAATATAGATGATTGAGACACCCTGGCTTTTCAATTGATGGATGATGTCAAATAAGACACTTACCTCTGCTTGTGTTAGAGAGGATGTTGGTTCATCCATAATAATAATACGTGCATGGTGTGATATTGCTTTTGCAATTTCAACTGATTGCATTTGAGAAACGGAAAGTTGCTTCAGCTTTATTGTCGGCTTGACATCCAGACGAATGCTTTTCAGAATTTCGGCAGCATCATTGTTCATTTTCTTCTGATCAATTGTTTTAAACCCGAATTTACGGGTCATCGGATAATTTCCAAGATAGATGTTTTCAGCAATTGTCATTTCGCCGATAGGCTGGAGCTCTTGGTGAATCATTGCAATTCCCTTTTCCAAAGCGTCATGAGAATCTTTGAGATGCAATTCATTGCCCTCGAGAACAATTGTTCCGCTATCCATGGAGTAAATTCCGAATAGGCATTTCATCAATGTGGACTTGCCTGCTCCATTTTCGCCCATAAGGGCATGAACCGTTCCTTCTCGAACATGCAGATTGACATCATCAAGTGCTTTAACACCAGGGAAACTCTTTGTAACGTGATCCATTTCCAATTGGTATTTTGTCATACTTTCTCCTAATCTTTTAATAAATCAAGTGTGCCAGTACAGCACACTTGATTGGATTCACATTATTGCTTGACAACTTTTACATAGTCGACGATATAGTGTGATTCAACATCTTTACCGTCCAGTAACTGTTGCGCAACTTCAATAGCTTTGGCTGCCTGGCCGGCTGCATCATTTAAGACCGTTCCCGTCATTTTGCCTGAGTTGACCAATGTGACAACTTCATCCAACGCATCGACACCGACTAGGTAAATGTCCTTACCAACAGTGCGTCCGCTTGAATTGATTGCTTGCAGTGCTCCAAGAGCCATGCCGTCATTGTTTGAGAAAATGACTTCAACTTTATTTCCGAATTGAGCTAAAGCAGCAGCAGCAATTTCCTGTCCTTTGGTTTGATCCCAATCACCACGTTGCTCAAGGAGTTTATTAACTTTATAACCCTTGTCCGTTAGCGCTTTGATTGAATATTCGGTACGATACTGAGCATCAACATTTGCTGGATCTCCAACGATCATGACATCACCATGATTTGGCAAGTCAGCGATGATTTCACCTTGGAATGTTCCGGATTGTCTTGCATCGGCACCGACATAAGTAGTTTTGCCAGCCCAAATATTTAAATCGGCTTCTGGAGGTTCGCGGTTAATAAATACAACAGGGATATCAGCTGACTTTGCTGCGTTAATAATAACTGGTGAAGCAGTAGGATCAACGAGGTTTGCGATAATTAGATCGACACCCTGCGTGATAAATGCTTGAATCTGGTTGGTCTGTTCTGCCTGATCACCCTTACCATCCTGGAAGGTTAGTTCATAGGTTACCGTGTCTGTATTTTTTGCCTTGAAAAGCTCGGCAAGCTTATTGCGGTAGACAGTCATGAAGTTGTCATCATATTTATAGATAGCAACCCCGATCTTTACAGTTGAGTTAGAACCTTTTGAGGAACCACAGGCTGTAAACATCACTAGAGCCATAAGAACAATTAATACTTTAGAAATCTTCTTCATTTCTTTCTCCTCTCGTATCGAGTTATTATAGTAAAATTTACTAATTTTACATATTTAATTTACTAAATGTAAGCGCTTTTGTCAATACCTTTACTTAATCTTAGGTGTATTAATGGATAATTGATTGAATATCGTCCACTATTAAGGGCAGATTTTAAAAAAAACACATCATTTTGATGTGTCAATTAATCGTGTGCTTTGTCTTATAATCAGGTCTGCTTGAAGAACAAGCTTGAAAGGTTTCGTAAATTTCCCGTGATAGATCTGGTCAAACAGCTGTACAGCAAGAATACCCATGCCATCTGTATCAACGCGCATCGTTGTTAATGGAGGATTCGTAAATTTTGCAGTTGGGATATCATTGTAACTTAAGAGAGACAACGTTGATAAAAGTGCCGGATTATATTCATAGATTGCACGTACTGAGCCGATAGCCATTGAATCACTCGCTATTAGATATGCTGTATAATCATCATGTCTTTCAAGAGATTTCTTCATGAGCTCGTAACCATCGGTAGTGGTGTAATGTCCAACAAGGAGTTTGCTGTCCTTATAGAGGCAATCAGGGTGGTTCATCATAAATTCGTGATAGGTGCTCTCACGTCGATCGATGTATTCAGTCTGTTCAGGACCAAGGTATTCTTTTCCGCCGATATAGCCGATTTTGCGATGTCCCAGTTGATACAGATATTCCATCGCATCTTCCGTGGCTTTGCGGAAATCAGTGACAACAGAAAAATAATGCTTGCCATCCGGGTTTCCATCGACAAAGACCAAATTACCCGTTACTGTCTTAAAGAAGGCCGCTTGAGCTAAGCTGAACTTTCCGACGCAAATCAAACCATCTAATGAAGTCATTCCTACTTCCTCAATATTTTCCTTGAAATATTTTACGAATTGAATGTTATGGTCATAACAGGCTTTCTCAACACTTAGACGAATTGCAAAATAGTAAGGATCTTCGAGTTCTTCGCTCATTGAATACCATTGGATAATGCCGATAGTTCTTCGGGGCACTTTCAAAACTGAACTCTTTCGGACTTTTTTTTGATAACCCATATCTTGAGCCAGTTTTAAAACTTGATTGCGAGTGTCAATAGAAACAGAAAGAGTATCGTCAAAGTTTAAAATGCGAGAAACGGTCGAGGTAGAAACTTGTGCTGCTTGTGCGATATCTTTTATTCTGACCATAATGACCTCCTTGCTTCTCTCATTATAGGTAAAATTTACTAAACTTTCAATTATTTACCAGACTAATTTTATGAAATTTAAACACAACTTTGAGAATAACGGGAATAATCAGGATTTTATATGTGTTCAATTGAAAAAAGCTGAATATATCAGCTTATCAGATATTCTCTATAGATCGCCTTTGCGATGGTATCATTCTTACAGGCTACTCATTTTATTGATATACTCATGTTTGGTAACCAGGAAGAAGACACAGTTGACCTTCTGAGATGCTGTATCCTGATAGAAGATTACCTTCGAAACAGGAGTTGTAGCTGTTTTGCCGATCAAGACATACAGCGTCTTATCGTTTTTTTGCTCGGTATGGATGGACCAGGACTGACTTGATTTCAATCCGCTATCATTGATCTTGTACGTGTCCAAGAGTGCGTAGGTTGCATCAAGAAGAAGCGTATCACTTGGTGCTTGAACAGATACCGAGGTGTTGTCCTGATTATCCTTTGCTGCATCGCTTGTGCTAGGTTCATTCTGGACTTCATTTGGAACTTCCGTTTTATCCGAAGTCGTAGGTGTATCAGCCTTTGGGCTTTCCGCAGGAGCAGATGCAGCAGAACAGCCCGCAAGCAAAAAGCATAGCACCAAAGCACTTACAAATTTGTATTTCATATGATCACCGACTCCCGTTAATCTAAAACGTCAGCAAATCAGCAATTAACGGAAGCTTTATCCAAGACGTTACCTAAAGTCTATCATAGAAACTGCTTTTCGGCAATTCTTGGCTATACGGTGTTTTGTCACTGATTATCTTAAGGATGAAGCCGGTAAGGAATCTTCAGCAAAGCACAGGATTTATGGAATACGTTAATGCGCCTATTGACACTGTATAGCAGTGGTGTATGAAAAAGTAAGGGAAGAGGTTACTCGGCAAAGATTGTTCTGCGAAGCGGCGTATGGGCAAGCGCGAGTCCGATTAGGGTCACGAAGAATGAATTGACGGCGGTTGCCGGTAAAACGATTCCAGCGAACAGAGCACCGAAAAGGATGCTTTGCTGCGTGATCAGCTGAGCTGAAATAAGGAAGACCGTACCAGACACCAATGTACCCAGTGCTGATCCCAGAAGGAGTTGAAGCATTCTCGGCAACCTCTTGGCAAGTTTTAGGAAGGTGATGAAAAAGAGGGTTGTTACGAGTTTATCGATGAGATTGGGTACTTGTCCGCCTGGGAATCCTGTTGTCATGGCAGACGCGATTCCAAAAACCAATGCGATGACGAGAGCTTCTTTAAGTTTTGGACGATGAAATAATTGAAGAAAGAGCATTGAGAGCAAGAAATCCGGTTTCATGCTGCCCAGCAAGGAAGGGGTAAATGCGTGAAGTGCGAGTCCGATGGCAAGAAATGCGGCTGTTTGGGTAATTTGTTTTGTTTTCATGGTTAGTCTCCTTCATTTGATTATATTGCTTTAGCATGCTTCGTATCCTTCACCACATAGCCATCACCTCCTTTGTCCAATAAAAAAACACTCGTCCCCACAGGGCGAGTGTTCGCTGTACCACCTGAATTTATCAATCTATCGGATACCAACATATCCTATCCCTATGGTAACGGAGGGAAACCGTCTCGACTACTGGGAATTCCGTTCGTCTTGCCTTTCATAAGTCCATTCGCTGCGTCATTCACGTGAACCTTCCACCATCGTCCACTCGCTTTCCTGAATCAAACATCAGTTACTCGTCTTAATCACTAAGTTATTAGGGTAATTGTACACCTTATGAAAATATTGTAAAGAAGTTTCTGTTTTTTTTCATCAACAGAGGACTCATGGCGTATAATAAAGCCTGTGTAAAGGAGAAACTATGCATTTATCTATTTATCTTATTCGCCATGGGGAGACTCTCTTCAACCAATTCAATAAAATGCAAGGCTGGTCTGATACCCCGTTATTGGATTCCAGCAAACTGAAGGCTAAGAACTTGGGAGAATCGTTTCACGGCATAGCACTCGATGCAGTCTATTCCAGTGATAGCGGTCGGGTTCTGCAGACACGTGATGCCTTTTTGTCAGGATATGCGAAACCAGTCCCGTTAACGGTGGATGAAAGACTCAGGGAAATGTATTTCGGTCACTATGAAGGTGATGATGTTACTGGCCTTTGGACTTCAATGGCTGCTAAGGAAGGCTTTTCGTCCTTTGATCAGTATAAATATGGTGTGGATGTTGTCACTCGCTGCGGCACACTTTCAAATTACGATGAACTGGCAGAATCAGAAGCAGACCTGCGTCAGCGTGCTTCCCTCAGTCTGGATGATATCGTGAAGTCAGCCGTGAAAAACAAGAAGCAAAATATTGTGATTGTCTCCCATGGATTAACGATTCTTACCCTATTGAAGATTGCGGGAGTTGAAGAAGAATTCCATCAAAGCCTTCACAATCTTAGCGTATCCAAGCTAATTGTTGACGATGCATTACGTTGTGAATATTACGGAGAAGCAAAACCTCTTTAGAGGATTGGTGATCTTGATGAACCGGTTAAGGAAAGCGCCGGAACTGCCTGTCGTTGAGCGGTTCCGGCTTTTTTTGCTTGATTTGTCTTTTTATTTCAGGATGAA
Organism: uncultured Erysipelotrichaceae bacterium; assembly: GCA_937874965.1. GTDB lineage: Bacteria > Bacillota_I > Bacilli_A > Erysipelotrichales > Erysipelotrichaceae > CALNCD01. Next base: position 23,497 of record CALNCD010000058.1, read on the forward strand.
TTGACGCATATTCTGAGGAATAAACGGGTCTTGAAACTTTTCGTGAAGCTCAATCTTGAATCATTCCTCGCCCTGGCGTAAGATGAGTGTATCAGGAGGTCTTATGTCATTTACTCAATCCATTCCGTCCTTGATCCGTCAGCGTATCTCAATCCGCAAATATCAGAATGTATCTCTCTCAACTGAAGTGATTACTGATCTTCAATCGCAGTGCCAAAACCAACAGAATCCTTTCGATGCTGATGTGACTTTGCAGATTGCGAGTTCATCGACCGCTAAACTTGGAACGTATGGCATGATAAAGTCAGCGCAAGCGTTCATCACAGCAACGGCGGTCCGATCCCCATCTGCTTACTTTGCGCTGGGTTTTGAAGCTGAAGCCCTGGTTTTGTATGCAACGTCTTTAGGACTTGGAAGCTGCATCCTAGGTGGAACCTATAATAAAAAGCAGTTTCAGAATAGTTTGTCCATCCCAGAGGATTGCCTGTTTCCGTTGGTAGTTAGCCTGGGCTACCCGGCTGATCAGGATAGCTTGCTGTCGCGGATTTCAAGAAAAGCTGTTAAGTCTGCCACACGCAAACCAGTGGAGTCGCTCTTTTTCGCTGACAATTTTCAGACCTCGCTTGCCCAGGTCAGCAGCTCTTTGAGGGATTGTCTGGAAATGGTGCGGCTGGCTCCGAGTTCGCAGAATTCCCAGCCTTGGCGCCTGCTCGTCACGGATCGTGCAATTCATTTCTATGCTGTGGATGAAAAGCCGATGCATCAGATTGATTTAGGCATTGCAGCGTATCATTTTGATGCTGCAGCGAGATATTACGATCTTGCATATTCACTGGTATTGCTTGAACCGCCGCTAAAGAGTACTCCGTTTGTGTATTGCTTCTCATTTATTGAAGAGTGAGGGCGGGTGAGCGCGCCGGCCGTGGTATAATGCATACAAAAGCGATAATCCCGCAATGAAAGGAAGTCCATGAGAAGACGCGAAGCGACGATAGATGAGTGGCGAGCCTTGTATCACTCTGCAACTCAGCTGGGTGAAATGAAACCCTGGCTTATGTTCTGGGATATGGATACGATTGTGCTTCAATTCAGCAATGAAGATCCGGTCTACTTCAGCATACTCGGTCGCAATCAGCAGACGTATGGTATTTCTGCCTACGAAGGGAATAGGGGACTTGCCTCTTTTCAGGAAATGGCTGAGGCTGGGAACAATCCGCTGGTAAGCCGATATGTCACCTTCAATCAGCAGGCACTTTGTGCATATTGGGGCAATCGGGATGAAGTATCAAAGGAAAATGATGCAATCATTAAAGAATTAGGGTATGAATACTACGGCACGAATCAGTGGTTATACCTGCTGTCTCTGGTTCCAGGGTATTATCCGTATCATCTGAATCAAGACGAAGTGCAGCGATTAACCCGATACTATAAGAAGCTGATTGATGCCTTGGTCTATTATCAAGAGAAACAGATGGCTGTCAGCTTTGATGACGGTCAGGCCTTCTGGTATATGGAATCATCCGATAAAAAAAGCTGGGAAGGCCTTAGCAAAGACCTTCCACTGGTTTTCGGGAGTGTTCCTTATCTAGGCTTGAATCAAAATCCGGAACTGAAGCGGCAATTGCGAAATGCTGATCATTCCGGCCTGGATATCCAAGCAGATATGGTTCATTTAGCGGCATATGTCACAGATGAGTCGTTTGATCGTCCGATCATGCCGCTATTGTTTGTGCTGGTTGACGGGCAAAGCGGCATGGTTCTGAAGACAGATCTGCTGAAGCCTTCATCGGATCAGTCTCTGGAATTCTTGGATGTCTTGATCGATTATTTCTTGGAATCCGGAATCCCTTTATCCTTGCACCTTCGTCATGAATCTCTTGTTCGTTTGCTTGATCCTTTAGCTGAGGAGACAGGAATTGAGCTCTTGCGGAGTGATGATCTTCCAGAACTGGATCATGCTGCAATGATGCTGTTGCATCAGATTGATGGATTAAAATAGGAAAGGAATAAAGTCTATGTCATTTGAACAGATTTTTTCAGCCGTAACAACGATTGTCAGGGATGACTATTCAGGGTATCCGGATAAAGAAGAGTGGGGAATTATTGAACCCTATGCGGCACAGATAACCGATATCATGGATCGCGATGACTTCTTGGACATTGTTAATCACTATCTGCGCCAATACAAGGATGGTCACTTGAAACTTCTGGATAAAAGAGCATCGAAAACCAATTCAACCGGGATTAAGGTCAGACGCTACAATGATACTCTGGTGGTGACGCAAGCCAGTTCTGAAAGCGGATTTGAAGTTGGTGATGTGATTCTTGCCCTGGATAACCGATCGATTCAGGAAACAGCAGTCATGAAGAAAGACTACTTCATGAGTGAAGTATCTGAACGCCAGGATTGGAACCGGGTTCTTCAGCGCTCAAAGACGTGTCTTGTTGAACGCGGTGATCTACAGATTCCGGTTCGATTCAAGGCGTTGGCAGAAGAGTCTTTTCAACCGAATTATACGTTTGCAAAAGTGAATGAGACGAGTGTTTTATTGAGACTCGATGATTTCAACAACCAATCGGCCATTCATCAGCTGATTGAAGATCATCGCCATGATTTTTCATCGTGTCAGAATCTGATTATTGATGTCCGCCAGAATGCTGGAGGGTCTGACTATTCGTATTTCCCCTTGCTTGACTTTATTTTTCCCTCCGAAGTCAGCTTTCTGTCCCTGTTTCCGAATGAAGTGATGGAAACCCGCTACTCTCAGCTGAATTGCACGCTTCGACTTTCCCTGCTTCGGGAATATGCGAAAGAGAAGCTTCCGGAAGAACTTCAAAAAGGCCTGAACGATGAAATTGAACGGCTTGAAAGGAATTCCGGAAAAGGGTTTGTCAGTGAGAGTGACGAGGATGACTATATTATCCATGGGCAGCCTTCACCAGAACATGTCTATGTACTGAGTGATATCTATTGTGGAAGTTCTGGTGATAGTTTTGTCCGGCTTGTCAAGCACTCGGATAAAGTTACCGTCGTTGGCCGGAATACGAAGGGTGTTTTGGATTACAGCAATGTCGCTTTCTATGATTTTGATGATGATCTCCGACTGATGTACCCAACCACACGGCTTATGAAAAACGGCAAGATTCTGGGTATTGACGGCGTCGGCGTGGCTCCGGATGTCTTCCTGAAATGGACGCCAAGATCTCTCAGCCATGACGAGGATCTTGAGTATGTCTTGCAGTGTATTCAGGACAAGCGCTGATCAGAAACGCGTATGTAAGCATCTTCGGTTTCCGGAAGAACTGGTAAATGGCGGAAACCGACAAACAACGCTTCAATAGACGTTTGCTTTGGAAAGATTACATGACTGGCATTCGCTTGGTATAATCGGTACAATAAGAACAGAAAGTTATGGTTCTATAACTTATAGGAGAGTGATAGTATGTTTTTGGAATTAAAGCAGATTACCTGTGTTACCGGTTATGGTCATGTCATCGCTGAGCGTTTCAGCAATGCTACAGTTGTCAGAGAACAAGAAGGGTTTGTGAAGCTGGAAGTTGGTCAGTCATCAACACCGCAAAATGAAACTGTTTTTGTTTTTATTTACTGGACATCCAAAGATGCTTATCTTAGCTGGAAGAAATCAGATGCGCATCTAAGCGGTCACAAGAACAGAACGAAGGATGAGAATGTACTTGATCATAAGAGTACTGGCATTGAGTTGCAAAGTTAGATCGAGGTCATTGCATCGGAGTGAGAGGCCTTCTTGGGAAACAATTGTATGTTCAGGCTGAATTTGATAGAATAAAACTGTTAAAGGAAGGTGAACATTATGGAAGGAATGGAACTGCTCTGTTTTCAGATTATTTCATTTAATGGATCTGCACGTTCAAGTTATATCGAAGCCATTCAAGCGGCTAAGGAAGGTGACTTTGAAAAAGCAGATTCACTGATCAAAGACGGAGAAGCGAACTTCGTCGAGGGGCATAAGATTCATGCCCAGCTTATTCAAAAAGAAGCAAATGGCGAGATGGGCGAGATGAGCTTATTGTTGCTGCATGCTGAGGATCAGCTGATGAGTGCAGAAACACTCAAGATTGTCGCTACCGAATTAATTGAAGTGTATCGCCGATTAAAGTAAGGAAGGTGTGGTATGAACTGACCCCAAAATCTTGGACGGTCTAATGAATGGGTAAACTTAAGGATTG